>CALMDI010000001.1 GCA_937864975.1 uncultured Chloroflexota bacterium
GGGGGCAGGCACCCGCCCGCGGGCTCGTCCACGGGGGCCGGCGCGCCGGGCGGCGACCCGCCCGCGGCACCCGGATCGACCGTTCCGGGGTCCTCCGGCGACGGAGCCGGCCGGGCGAACGGTCCGGCGCGCGGCACCCTGATCTGGGCGCGATACCTGGACGATCACTGGGTCGATAACCTGGAAGCTTTCATTCAGCTGCCGGTGACGATTGATCGCTACGATACGCCAGCGCTTCCAGACGTCGAGGCAGTGCGTTCCGATCTTTCCGTGCTGTCTCCCCTGACTTCGGAGCCGCTCGACGCGGATACCATCGCCGGTTACGGGCTTCTGAGCGACGTTTACGGTCAGTCGGCGCTTGTCCTGCGGGTGGTGATGCCCCGTGAAATCTTTCGACAGGGGCAGAACAGCTTCACCTATTTTATCGTGTCGACGGTCGCCGCCGGGTTGGTGGTCGGCGGCGTCATTCTGCTTCTGCTGGAGCGGCTGATTCTGGCGCGGCTCGCCTATTTGAGCGGGCGCGTGCGCGAGATTGGCGACCGCGACTCGACGCGATTGCCCGTTGAAGGCAACGACGAACTGGCGAACCTGGCGACCGCCATGAACGCGGCGCTCGATTCCCAGGCGAACGCGCGACAGGAACTTGAGCAGCTTAACGCCCAGCTTGAGCAGCGCGTGCGCGATGAAACGAAGGAACTGGAGAGCCAGAGAACGTTCCTGCAGGCGATCCTCGACTCCATGAGCGAGGGCGTGATTTACGGCACGGATGATCAGATCGAATATGTTAATCGTAGGTTGTGCGAGATGACCGGCTACACCGAGAGCGAGCTGATCGGTCAGTCGCAGAGCCGCCTGTTCGGTTCCGCGCCCCCCTCAGACCGGCGGCGCGCGCTGGCGATGGGGCGCGAAGAAGGTGGACGCTGGGTTCAGCGGGGCGAGCGCAAACTGTGGTTCAAGGACGGTGATGAAATTCAGGTCGCGTTTACCGTGACGCCGCTCTCCGGGTTCGAGACCGATCCGAAAAATATCACTATCCTCCGCGACGTGACCGAGGAAAAGGTGCTTCAGGCACGCCGCGACCGCTTTCTCTCCAATGCGTCGCATGAGCTTCGCACACCGGTGACGAATTTGATGACACGACTCTATCTCCTGCGCCGCCAGCCAGATCAGATCGCCATGCACCTGGACGTGCTCGATACCGTCACGATGCACATGAAAAGCCTGATCGAAGACCTGCTCGACATCTCACGGTTCAATCGCGGTACGCTGCCGCTCAAACGCGAGCGGCTGGTGCTGCAGACGGTCATCACCGAGGTGGTCGAGCTTCAAAAGCCGGAAGCAGCCCGTAAGAACATTACCTTGCGGGCAGACGTTCCCGAGGAGCCGGTCAACGTCTTTGTCGACCGGAAGCGGTTTATCCAGGTTCTCACCAATCTGATCGTCAACGCCATCAATTACACCCCGGAAAACGGGCACGTCGACGCGACACTCGCGGTCGAAACGCAAAACGACGTGAACTACGCCATGATCCGCGTGCGCGACGACGGGATCGGCATGAGCGAAGAAAGTCTCGCCCATATTTTTGAGCCGTTCTATCGCGCCAGTCAGGAAACGCCCGGCACCGGCTTGGGACTCGCGATTGTCAAGGAAATTGTCGAGCATCATGGCGGCGAGGTCAGCGTCGAAAGCGAGCCTGGACGCGGCAGTACGTTCTGCGTAAAGATCAAGGTGCTGCCGGACGAGCCGGAAACGAAGGAAAACGAGGAGACCAAGTAACGCCTCGCGCATTGCTGCCCGTATGAATCGCTTCTTCAACTGCGCCAACGCCTCTCGTGTCGAGCACGAGCACCGGGCGCAGGCTAGGAATGTACAGCTTTCCCAAATGCCTCCACCTGCGCTATCTGAAACGGCGTCGGGCGGATAAACGGTCGCGTCCGGCGGATCATCGCCCACGCTTCGTCCGGCGTCATGCCCGTGCTGACGAGGTAGGCTGCTGCCATCGTCGGCGCGCGTCCCACGCCCTCCCAGCAGTGGACGTAGACTTTGCCGCCGCGCGCAATTTCCTCGCTGATGAACGCAACCCCATCCTGTAGATGAGCAAGCGTCGGCGGCGTATTGTCAATCGTCGCCAGGTGCAGATGCCGGTCGAGCGCCACGCCCCGCGCCCGGTCGTCCGATTCTCGCCGCATGTTGACCACCGCCGTCACGCCGCGCCGGTGCAGGCGCGGCACGCCGCGCCGGATGTGCTGCCCGCCGATGGCAAGCTGCGGGGTGACTTCCGACAGGCGGCGCGTGGGCACGCCGAAGATCGTCCGGTAAATCTGGTCGTAGGCTTCGATGAGCGTCACGCGCAGCCCCTGCTGCTGAAGCTGGCGCTTCAGGTTACGCAGCCGCCGCGCGAGCGGAATTTGCAGCCCTTCGTTGACGTCGCTCGTCGGCAGATCGACGACGGGCGGGAGATGCGTCGGAACCTCCGCGGACACCGCAGGATCGAGGGAGGGGTTCTTCATCGAATTCAACCGTGGTTTAAGGGGCGTTGGAGGGCGGCTCGCCCGCCTGCCGGTCGATCTCCCTGGCGGTGGCGTTCGGAACCGAAGCGCGCGGGACGATAACCTTCAGCGCCTGCGGAATCACTTCCGCGACAATCGGCGTTGGCTCAATCGGCTCGCCGTCCGCGATTACGTGCTGCGGCGGGTCGGCGCTGACTTCGATCTGCTTCCCCTGCCAGTGTTGAAGCGTGTCCACCATCCCCAGCGCATTGGCGGCGGCTTCCAGCAGCGAGCCGACGTCGGCATCTCGGATGACCAGCACGTCCAGCAAGCCGTCGCTCACGTCGATAGTCTTGGACATCTTGATTCCCGGCAGCCCGATGTTGCCCGAATTGGCGATCATGCACGTCACGCCGTCGGCTTCGACCTGCGCGCCGTCAATCGTGATGCGATAATGCGCGATTTGTCGCTTGGGGATCGTCCTCAGCGCGGAGAGAATATACGACAGCTTGCCCATATTATTCTTGGCGTCGCGCTCGGCATTCGTAATCATGTCCGCCTCGAAGCCGATGCCGATACGCAGGAGAAAGTAGCGGTCACGGATGCGTCCAAGATCGACCACGCGCACAAAACTGGTGTCCCCGCGAACCAGCGCCATAGCTTCGGTCAGGTCGTTCGGAATGCCAAGCTCGACCGACATCACGTTGGCGGTGCCGCCCGGAAAGATTGCCAGCGGCACGCCGCTGCCGATCAGTCCGTTGGCGACTTCCATCACCGTCCCGTCCCCGCCGTAAACGCCGACCGCGTCGACACCCGCGGCGACCGCTTCCTGTGCGAAGCGCAGACCGTCTCCCGCTTCTTTCGTGAGCGAGACTTCCCAGTCGATATTCGCCTCATGGAACGCTTTGTTCATCGCGCCGAGGATCGGGCGATCCTGTCCCGCTGCCGGATTGATGATGACGCGAATCCGACGGTAAGGTGCATTCCCCTTTCGGGTTGTGTCACTCGAGGGCTGACTCATGATGATCTATTGGCTTTCGTCGAGAGAAGTTTACCCATTGTGGGCAACCAGGATAGGATCGGTCGCGACGCCGACGTTCGTCGCGCTGGTCGCCACCGCCCAGACGTTCACGACCAGCGGCGTCGCGCCCACGTTCCACTGAATATTCGCGCCATCCGCCAGGTTGTTATCGACACCCAGCACTGTTGGCGCGGCGTCGGTGCCGATGGGCGCCATGTAGAACGACACGCTCACCGCGTTGGTGACACCCTGCGCGCGCACCGTAATGACACCTGGCGCGATCAGGTAGGTGCTGGACGTGACCACCGACGGCTCGACCAGCACGAAACCAATCGTCGGCGCGGTGCCGCCCGGCGCTGCGGTCGGAATCGGCGTTGCCAGAATCGGCTGGCGCGGCAAGTACAACGTCTGACCGACCGCGATCAGGTCGGGGTTTGCCAGACAGTTGCCGATGACGAGATCGGCAACCGGCGTATTGGTCGCAATCGCCAGCACGCCCACCGTGTCGCCTGCCTGAACCACGTAAGGCTGCCAGTCGGTGCGGATCGTACAGTTCGCGGGCAGCGCGATGCTCAGCGGTACAGCCGTCACGATCACCTGCTGTACAATCGTCGTGATCGTCGGACGCGGCGCGACCGCGGTCAGCGTCATGGCAATATCGATGGTCGGCGTAATAATGACCTGCTGTGGAACGACCACCACGTCGACCGATGGAACGTTAGTGGCGGTCGGCGGTGTATTGGCGGGCACCTGAGACGTCAGCGCGCAGGCGATCACCGCCAGCGCCAGCAAGCCAGCCAGTGCCAGCAGCGCCAGCGCCACCGGGACGACCATCAGCCGGGTTGACGAGTCAGGTTGGTAGAACATCCGCGTTCGCCTTCGTAGGTGGGTCGGCAATGTCGAAATTCATTCTAGCAGAAAACATTTAGAAAGATATTAACGAATGGGAAGGGCAACCGGCAGGGGCGTCTCACGCAGCGCTTCAGAGGGAATCATCGAATCTCAGACGCAAACGCGACCTAACGTTCCGGGTTCATCCCGGAGCTATTGGTATCGCAAGAAAACGTCATCCGATGTCGCCAGATTCGGCTCACTGCATGACCAACAAGGCGATGCCGATCAGTAGAGGTGAGAAGAAGTGGAGAACCGGATAGTAAATACCGTGATTGCTAATTCCGCAACCCCACCCCGCCTCACTTGCTCGGGGTTCCCGCCAAAGGCGGGAACT
>CALMDI010000002.1 GCA_937864975.1 uncultured Chloroflexota bacterium
AGACGACGCTCGCGGCCGCCAGCACGATCAGCAGCAGGAACAGCGACGGAATCGAGGACAGCGTAGCGATAATCCAGTTCACGATGTCGTCGGTGATGCCGCCATAAAATCCTGTGACAATGCCCAGCGCCACCCCGATAGCCAGCGAAAGAAATGCCGCGACGACCGCAATACCGAGTGAAACCTGCCCCGCGTGCAGCAGCCGGGAAAGGTGATCGCGTCCCAGGTCGTCGGTGCCGAGAATGTGACCCGGCGTGCCCACCGGCGCAAACGTCTGACTGGCATTCGTCCGGTTCGGATCGACGCGCAGAATTTCCGAGCTAATGATCGGCGCCAGCAGGGACAACAGAATCAGGGTGACGAGGATCGCCAGGGCAATCAGGGTGAGTTTGTCACGGCGAAGCCGACGAAGCGCGAGTGTGGTCAGCGATTCGCCAAACCGGCGCTGCTGCGTCAGTTCAAGCCGTGCGGTCGAGACTTGCGTAGCCATTCGCCCTCCTACGTGAAGCGAATTCGTGGGTCGATCAGCGCGTACAGAATATCGGAAATCAGGAAACCGATAATCGTCGTGATCGCGCTGAGAATGACGACCGCCATCACCATCGGGTAATCCTGCTGGACGACCGAGCTAACGCCCAGCCGACCCATGCCGGGCCACGAAAAAATTGTCTCAGTAATGACCGCGCCGCTCAGCAAGCCCGTCACTGCCGGTCCAAGAAAGGTTGCCAGTGGAATGAGCGCATTACGCGCCGCGTGCTTGAACCACACCGTCTTGCCCGGCAAACCCTTCGCCTGGGCAGTTCGCACGTAATCCTGACCGATCACGTCCAGCATCGAGGCGCGAATGTAGCGTGAATACACGGCAATGCCGCCTGTCGAAAGCACCAGCGTCGGGAGAAATAAATATTCCAACCGCTGGTAAATCGGCGGACACTGCCCCGTCATCACCACGCCGCACTGCTGACCAGACGGCAAGAGTTCGAGCTTAAAGCTGAAGATCAGCAGCAGGATCAAGCCGAGCCAGAAAATCGGCACGGCGCTGAACATCACGGCGATTACCCGCGTAAAATTGTCGAACCAGCCGCCGCGCCGAACCGCCGCCATAATGCCGACCGGGACGCCCACGACCAGGCTCACCACCAGCGCCGCCATGCCCAGCTCGAATGTCGCCGGGACTTTTTCCATGATGATTTGCAGAACCGGTCGCCGCTGAAACAGCGAGCGACCAAAATCCCCACGCAGAATACCCCGGTTGCTTCCGGCAGGCTCCGCGCGACCATCGCCATCGGCATCCAGCGGAATGATGTAGGCAACGTCCGCCAGCCCATCGCCGTCATTGTCGATCCGCATCCAGTCGTCGCCCGTCAGCCAGCGGATATATTGAACAATCCACGGATCGCTCACGCCTAGCCGCGCCGCCAGCGCCTCGCGCTCGCGCACCGTGATTTTGGGATCGACAGACAGCGCGCTCGTCGGACCGCCCGGCGCTGCCGTCATCAGCAGATAGGACAGCAGCGTGATACCGAAGAAAATGGGAATCGACTGAATTAGTCGTCTCAGGGTGTACTTAACCATCGTGTTTCCGTCGCTACCTTTAAACGACCAGCCAGAACAAACTTTAAAATAGGCTGCCAGCGGATGTCATCTTAAAATGAAAAATCTGCCGGTCGGTTGAGGCGTTTGTCGCAGGAAATGAGGGACGCGCCGGAGGGAATTCCCTCCGGCGCGTCGGAAACGCATGGATTACTCGGACGTCTTCGTCCACTCCGTCAGATTCCATTCCAGAGTGTTCGGATAGGGATCGACGTTTTGCACGTTCGGCTGCCAGGCATACATGCCGCTCAGACCGAACATCGCAATGTAGGGCGCGTCGTCGTGGAACACCTGCGCGGCTTCTTTATAGAGCGCCGCGCGTTCCGCCGGGTCGCAGCCGGGCAGGAATAACGCCTGCTGCATCAGCTCGTCGAAGCGCTCGTTGTGCCACGACGTGTGGTTCGAGCCACCGATGATATCGGAGTTGATTGAGAACAACTGGGTCAGGTCGGGGCTGTAGGGATAGCCGTTCCCATAGCCCAGGATGACCGCGTCGTAGGTTTGCTGGTTTAACATGTCCACCAGAACGTTGAAGTCGATGGTCTGGAAGTCGACGTCGATGCCCACGTCGCGCAGTTGATCCTGAACGATCTGACCGAACGCGGTGCGGCGCGTGTTCCCCTGGTTGGTGAACAGCGTGAAGGCAAACGGAGTGCCTTCTTCCGCGTACGCGCAGCCGTTGCATTCGCGGACGCCGTCGCCATCTTCGTCCGTCCAGCCTGCCTCGTCCAGCATCTGACCCGCAAGCTCTGGATCATACTCGTAGAAAGGCACATCTTCTGGATACGTCCACGTCCCCTGCGAGTACGGCGATTGCTGGGCGGCGCCCTCGCCAAAGACCGCGGCTTCGATCACGTCGTCCATGTTGATCGCGTGCGCCATCGCGCGGCGAACGTTGACATCGCCGAAGATCGGGTGCGGATCCTGCACGATTTCATTGCCCTCTTCGTCGCGACCGGGCTGTGGATTGTCCGGGTTCGCGTTGTTGACGGCAAGGTAATCCCAGCGGTCGCCCGGGTTGTATTCAAAGGTCTCGATGGTGTCGGTCTCGCGGAACTGCGCGCGACGATCCGGCGCGATAAAGTCCATGTAGTCGATGTCGCCCGCCAGGAACTGCTCGTGCTGGATCGTCTGGTCGCCGACGCTGCGGATCACGTAACCTTCGTGGTTCACGTCGCCCTCAGTCTCGACCGGATAGTTCTCGACTGCACGAACCACGGCGGTCTGCTGGTCGGGAATGTTCGCGCTCAAACGATACGGACCGGTGTAAATCGCGGTTTCGGGGTCCGAAAACGTCATTTCGTTGATCGCCGCATAGTCCACGTTGCCGTCGGCATCGGCCACCGGGCCGCCCGAGTCGCCCGACCGGATGGCGGCCGCCATCTCGATCAGGCCGTCGAGCGTCTGCACGTTCGACCCGTCGGCGTCCGACGCGGTGATCTGCTCCTCGAGCCCGGTCACCGTGCCCGAGACCACGGTCGGGGTGCCGCCCCGACCCCCGGCGTTGCCGAGCGCCACGATCGCCTCGCCGATGTCGAGCGACGACGACGTCCCCAGGTTCGCCGCCTTCAGGTTGCTCACGTTGTTGACCTGGATCACCGCGACGTCGTCGACGATGCTGTACCCGAGCACCTTCGCGGAGCGGGTCACGCCCGTGGTCGCGAACTC
>CALMDI010000003.1 GCA_937864975.1 uncultured Chloroflexota bacterium
GTTGTTGGCCGCATCAACGGTTGGCCCAAGTTCGTGCCGCTGGATGCCGACGGTCAGCCCGATCGTGCGGCGCTCGAGACATCGCGCTACTTCGACTGCGTGAATTTCGCCACGCGCGCCAAGTGCCAAGGGGCAGCGGTGACCGTCGGCTTCATCGACACGACGTGTCCTCCAACGAGCGTGTATGCGGCTTACAACGCGCTGCCTGTTCCCAAATCGATGCATGTCGACGTGTTGGCCGGTCACACCAACACGCCAGCCGCCAGCAAGTTCATGCAGCAAGCCGCCGCGCGGCACGTCGCCGAGACGCGGTAGATTTTTGCCTTGCCGACCGCGCGGGCAGCAAAGACGCGAGGTAAATTTCATGGGCTTGGCGGCTCGCGTGTACGGGAGCCGTTTACAGGCCCGTGAAAAGCTCAACGCGAACGCGTTTTGTGTTTTTTTGGCGCGCTGATTGCTGCTCGCCTTGGGTTCCAATTACGTTCGCTCCCGACCGCCAGCGTGACGAGTGCGGGCGGTGCCGATCGCGATGCCGAGCTGTGCCGGTCCCAGGGATGGAGATTTGAGTGAACGTTCGACGGTTGGTCCTGTTGGTCAAGTGGCGGATCCTGTAGCGGACGGGCTCAATCTGCGCGCTGGATGGCACTAACTTGGACGATCTATGACCAGGGTGGTTTCTCGTCGATCAGTCGCCGCTCTCGTGCCCGGGTCGCTTTGTTGACATACCCATCGGCCTGCAAGCTAAACAGACAATAGTCAGGTGGAGTTTTTTCTCTATGCACGGTCTTAAAGACGCGCCAGCTCCGGAACTCGATTCAAAGATCCTCCTCGCCTCGCTGATGGCATTTAAGAAAGGGGATTTCACCGCCAGGTTGCCGGAAGATTGGACCGGAATGGCGGGCAAAGTGGCCGACGCGTTCAACGAAGTCATCGATCTCAACGAGCGTATGGCCCGCGAACTCGACCGGCTCAGCCATGTCGTCGGCAAGGAGGGCAAACTGGGGCAGCGGGCGGCGCTGCCCGGCGTCGTGCGCCCGGCGGCTGGCGTGGATAAATTCGGTTTGTCGCTCGATGGGCTTCCATTCGTGCGCGGCGCTCTGCGCCTGCCACGCTTCCGCGCCCCGTAAATCCCCGCCGCGCAGCAGGTAGCGCGGCTTGCGACCATTGCGCTCCCAGTCTCGGGAGCGGACGAGCAAATCCGTGTGCGCGCGCACGAAATCCTCTTCGGCGCGCATGGCGCTGGCGAGTCGGTCAATCATCGTAGCGAAGTCGTCGCCGTCGCGAAAAAAGATCCACGGCTGCTGGTGGATTGCCCGGTTCAGCGGGGCGGTATTGGCATCCCGGTAGACAAGGGGGATCAGGCGCTTGTGATGACGCGCGGCGTAGTCGATCTGCTCGCGCACCACCGGCGATCCGACCGCCTCCGGGCTGAGCAACACGAGTACGTTGTCCGACGCTTCGAGGGCTGAGTAGAGGTCAATCCACGCCTCGTTTGTCTGTGGGGTGTCGCTGCCCTCAACCCAGACGCTATGCCCGGTTGCCGTCAGGGCGGCAGAAAGCCGCCGCGCAAACGCCTTGTCGGCTGGCGCGGAAATGAGGAAGGCATCATACATAGGTCGGCTGCACCAAACGTCACCCTGAACCCTGCGGCGGCGCGCATGATTGTAATGGAGCCGCCGAGGATGCACAAGCAGGCGCATGGCAGGTGAAGTCAAATGATGACGACGCGATTTGCGGACGGAGGGGATAGCCTTTTAGTCCCGGTCAGAAACAAGTAAGGTGCAAATTTACAAAATGTGGGAGATTTTCGTTCGATTTTGGCGTGAGCAAGCTGCCGCTATCGCTATAATAAAGTGCTACTACCAGCGCTATTCCCCACCGGTTTGAGGCTTCGTTGACGTCAGCACGTCAGGCTCACCCATTGATCGCGCGCCGCTATCTGCTTCAGGAACCGCTTGGCACGGGAAGCATGGGCAGCGTGCACCGGGCGCTCGACCGGCTCACCGGGCGGGCAGTGGCGCTCAAACAGGTGCGCGTGCCGGTCGAGCGACTTGACTTCGGCTCGCGTCTCGCCGGGGCAGGCAGTCCCCACAGCCTCGCGCAGGAGTTCAAAATCCTCTCGACGCTCCGCCACCCGAATATCATCACCGTGCTCGATTACGGCTTCACCGAGCAGCGAACCCCTTACGTGGCGATGGAACTGCTTGAGAACGCGCAGCCGATTACGGAAGCGGTCGTCGGTAAAAGCCAGGAGCAGAAGACGAATTTGCTGCTTCAGCTGCTTCAGGCGCTGCTTTATCTGCATCGACGGGGTATCTTGCACCGCGACCTGAAGCCGCGGAACGTCCTGGTCATCCCCGCGCCAAATGACGGGCAGCCGCAGGTCAAGGTACTGGATTTCGGCTTGTCGATCCCCCACGAGCAGGCAAAATTCGTCGAAGTCGCCGGGACGCCGACTTACATGGCGCCGGAAATGTGGGTCGGCAAGCCCGCGAGCAAAGCCTCCGATCTCTTCGCTTTCGGCGTCATTGCCTACGAGGTCTACGCCGGGAAGCGCCCGTTCGAGGGTGGAAATGTTCAGGAGCTTTACCGGAAGATACGCGGTGAGTCGCCCGATTTAGACCTGCCGGGCGTTCCTGACGGCATCTGCTATATGCTCGGCTGGCTGCTGGCGTCCGACCCGAATGACCGCTTCAACGACGCGAGCGAGGTTCTCGACATCGTACGCCGCTCCGGCGAGTACACGCTGGCGGTTGAAACGCCGGAGACGCGCGAAAGCTTTTTGCAGGCGGCGGAATTCGTTGGTCGCGAGGCGGAACTCGCGCACCTGACGGCGCAGCTTCAGAGCGCGGTTCAGGGACAGGGCAGCGCGTGGCTGCTGGCGGGCGAAAGCGGCGTCGGCAAGTCGCGGCTGCTGGACGAGCTGCGTACCGTCGCCATGATGGAAGGCGTGGCGGTTTTGCGCGGGCAGGTCAATCGCGAAGGCGCCGCGCCGTATATGCCGTGGCGCGATGTGCTGCGCTGGCTGTGCCTCACCACGCCGCTCGATCCCCACGAGGCAGTGTTGCTGAAGCCGCTGGTGCCCGACATTGCCAGGCTGCAGCACCCGGATGTGCCGGACGCGGCGGACGCGCTCCTACAGGCAGATCAAGCGCAGTTGTTTGGCGTTGTCGAAGACGTATTCCGGCGACAGACGGCGCCGCTGGTCGTCATTCTCGAAGACCTGCACTGGGACGGCGGTGAAAGCCTGCCGCTGCTGGCGCGGTTAAGCCGGATCGTAGCCGAACTGCCGCTGCTGGTCATCGCCTCTTACCGGGAAGACGAAGCGCCTGATCTGCCGAAACACCTGCCGCTCATGCCCGTGACGCGGCTCGACCGCCTGACGCCGGAGGGCACCGCGAAGCTCGCGGAAGCGATGCTCGGTCCAACCGGGCGACAGAATACGCTCGTCAGCCTCTTGCAGCAGGAGACCGAAGGCAACGCCTTTTTCGTCGTGGAAGTCGTGCGCGCGCTGGCGGAAGAAGCCGGGCAACTGAGCCGCATCGGCGTGAGTCGGCTGCCGACGCAGGTTCTCACCTATGGCGTTCAGGGCATCATTCGACGGCGCTTGAAGCGAGTGCCCGAAGCGGCGCGACCGCTGCTGGAAATTGCCGCGGTCGCGGGGCGGCAGCTTGATCTGGATGTGATCCGCGCCGTATTTGAGCGCGCGGGGCAGGCGATTGATCTCGATACCTGGCTCGGCGACTGCGCCGACGCTGCCGTCTTGACAGTGCAGGATGGTTACTGGCAGTTCACGCACAATAAATTGCGCGATGGCGCGCTGGCGGACCTGCCGCAGCCAGCGGCGCGCGAGCTGCACCGTCGCGTCGCGCTGGCGATTGAGGCGGTCTATCCCTATTCAATTCGGGAAACGGCGGCGGCGCTGGCGTACCACTGGGGGCACGCGGACGACCGGGCGCAGGAAGAACGCTACGCGGCGCTGGCGGGCGAGCAGGCAATGAAAGTGCTCAGCTATCAGTCGGCGCGCGCCTTTCTGGAGCGCGCTCTGGCGCTCCAGGAGCAGGTAGGGCGCTCCCCACGCAAGCGAGCATCGATTCTGACCCGGCTGGGCGATGTCTCGCTGGCGCTGGAAGAATACCGCCGTGCGAAGCGCTATTACGAGAGCAGCCTCGCGCTGGCGCAGGAGACTGATACCCGGCGCGGCATGGCAACCAACCTGAGCAGCCTCGGCATCGTCGCGCTGGAACTGGGGCGCTTTGAGGAGGCGACCGATTATTTCCGGCACGCGCTGCGCCTGTCGGCGGAGGAACGTTCCGTCGCGGTCATGCTCAGCGTGCTGGCAGGGGTCGCGGCGCTGGTGTCGCGCACGGGTGATAAAACCGAGGCGCTTCAATACGTTTCCCT
>CALMDI010000004.1 GCA_937864975.1 uncultured Chloroflexota bacterium
AACTTCATGGCGCCGAAGTACGTCGAGTTCGTGAGCGAATTGCCCAAGACTAATACAGGCAAGATTCGCAAGACCGGACTAAATGGGGATGGTGTGTCGCCGAGCGAGCGTGACAAGATGGATGCGGTCGCTTGTGCACACCCAGTAGGGAGTCCGGTCGCGCAACCGCGCGCGGAGCGGGCTTCGGTTTTGGCGGATAAGGAGTGGTAGTCATGCAATCTATTAAAGGCCAGGTGCGCGAGTTCATCGGCGCGTGCGCGTAACGGCGGCGGTTCAGGTCACGTGATGATATGCCAGTAGTTCCGCCAGACGGTCGTGGGGGATGGCGTGCAGGGTGTTGCCGTCGCGCCCGGTGAGAGTCGTCGCCGCGACGAGTGAGTTGAGAATCGCTTCCTCAATCGCTTCCGCCGCCGCCGCGAACATCGCGTCAATCGCGTTGCCGCTCTCGGCAAATCGGGTGATCGGCTCGGTGACGTGCCCCGGTTCGTGCGACCAGCGGTTCGCGGTCGAAAACGCGATGACAAAGTCGCCGCTGCCGTCGCTGCAACTCGTGCCCGTACGCGCCAGCCCGAACGTCGCGCGCATGGCGAGGCGGCGAAGCTGCCGCGAATCGAGCGGCGCGTCGGTCGCCAGCACCATCATGATCGAGCCAGGTCCAGGCTCCGGCATGTAGGAGTCGAGGAAGTGAGCGCCAATCGGCGCGCCGAGGACGCGAAGCTCGCTTCGCCTGCCGAAATTCGACTGCACGAGCGCGCCCACCGTGAAGGCGCCGTCGAACGCGACCCGCGACGCCGTGCCGATTCCGCCCTTGAACTGGTAACAGCCGGTGCCCGTGCCCGCCCCCACGCAGCCTTCCGCGACCGCGCCGCCCGACGCGGTCTCGATGGCTTGCCAGACGTGCGACGGCTGAACGTGCCGCCCCTGAATGTCGCTCAGGAAGCCGTCGTTGCACTCCCCGACAACCGGGTTGACGGTGCCGGTGTGAATGCCAATGTCGGGATTCTCGCGCAGCATGTACGTTGTAACCGCGTCGGCAACGCGCCCGACGTTGAGCGTATTGGTCAGCAGGATCGGCGTCTCGATCACGCCGCGCTCGCGAATTTGCTCGAAGCCCGCCGCCTTGCCGAAGCCGTTGATCGTCTGCACCCCGGCGCTGACCTTCTCGCGGAACAGGTTGCCGCCGTGGGGCAGGATCGCCGTCACGCCTGTGCGGATCGGACCTTCGCCCGGTTTGAGCGCGCCCTCGCCCTCAATGAGCGTCACGTGCCCCACGCGCACGCCCGGCACGTCGGTAATCGCATTCAACAGTCCGGTCGGGAGAAAACCGGGAGTCACACCAAAATCACGCAAACGGGGCATCCACTAATCCTTTAGAAGGCTGCCGCTACCAAAAATTCACACGAAAAAACGAAGCCAAAAGCCTCGTCATTACGTTTTTCATAAGCGATGGGTGGCGCGAAGCGCCGGAGACCGTCATTAATCGATTCGTTAGCCTGACGGCTGCAACTGCACTCGCACCACGACCGGGTTATGGTCGGACGCCTGGCTCTCGTCGCGGATCACCTCGATACGCTCGACGGTTATGCCATCCCCCACAAAGACGTAATCCAGCGCCGCCGACCAGCCGTCGGGGGAGACGCTGCCTTTCGCGCCGGACGGAAAGCTGATGCGGTTTTCCATCGGCACGCCCGCGACTTCCCATCCATCGGTCAGCGCCTGCCGGATGGCTGCGATTTCGGGCGAATCGTGCAGCGCGTTGAAATCGCCCATCAGAACCACGGGTGTACCGGGGTGCCACGTTCCAACCTGCTCGACTGTGCTGACCGCCTGCAACTGCCGGTGATCGAAATCGAGCGACCAGTGCGTCACAAGAACATTGAGCGCTCCACTCAGCGTTGCCAACCGCGCGCCAAGAAGGCTGCGCGGCTCATCCGTTTCGGACGGTCGAGGCAGGGGGTGCACCGTCCAGTCAAGAATCGGAAACCGGGTCAGCAGCGCGTTGCCAAACGCGCCTGTCTCGTTGGGCACGGTTTTCCACAGGTCGGACGTCGGGCGGGACGCGCCGAACACATACTGCATTCCCAGACGCTCTCCGAGCCAGCGGGTTTGATCCACCGGACCCGATTGGTGCCCGTAGCGGTTCACTTCCTGCAAGCCCACGATGTCCGGTTTCACCTGCTCCATGACCCGCGCGATGCCTTCCAGCCCCAATGGACTCCACGTGCCGATGCGAATGTTATAGGTCATGAGGGTCAGGGACATGGCGAAAATCCTTCGGCTGAGGGCGCGCGGCGATTATACTCCGTCCTGACGCCGCTTTGTATCTCATTGACGCGCCGACTTCTTGAGATAGAATGTGCATTACAGAGAATGAACGGCGCTGCAATTTGTCGATTCTGATGGATTGTCAGGGGCAATTCGTCCGCTATAAAATAAGCGACCGCCTTTAAAGAGACGCATCCGTTCAGACGAACGCAAACAGGTTTTCTCCAATGTCCGATTCGGTTCCGCAGGACGTGTACGCCGCCTCGTCGGTGCGCGCGGAGAATCCGCCGGTCGATACCAGCGGCATCCGTACTATCGTCGTCATGGCGCTGATGGTGATCGTCGTCGCGCTCGCCTGGGAAGGACTCAAGGCGCTCGGCAGCGCGAATAATTACGCGCTTCCAATCGGCGGCGCTACGCTCGACTTCACGTTCGTCAACGACACCCAGCTTCCGCACATCGCAGCCATTTTCGGCTCGTTCGTGGAACCCGCGCAGCGCAACGGTCCGCCGCTGGCGCAGGTCTTGTTCAGCGCGTCGGTCGTGACGTTAGGACGCGCCGTGTCCGGGTTTGTCATGGGCGCGGTGCTCGGCGGCTTGCTGGCGATCCTGTTTACGCACTCGGCGCTGCTTCAGCGCGGCTTGCTTCCCTACGTCGTCGCCTCGCAAACGGTTCCGATTCTTGCGATTGCGCCGATGGTCGTCGTGTGGATGCGGCAGGCGCAGCTTCCGCATCTCGCCGTTCCCGTCATCGCCGCCTATCTGACGTTTTTTCCGGTGACGATTTACGCGCTGCGCGGGTTAACGTCCGTCCCGCCCACGTCGCTTGAGTTGATGC
Organism: uncultured Chloroflexota bacterium; assembly: GCA_937864975.1. Taxonomy (GTDB): domain Bacteria; phylum Chloroflexota; class Anaerolineae; order Aggregatilineales; family Phototrophicaceae; genus ZC4RG36. The sequence continues at coordinate 3,103 of CALMDI010000004.1, forward strand.
GCTCGTATGCGGCGACACCCCTGCAAATTCTGTGGAAGCTGCGGCTGCCGAACGCCCTGCCGCACATCTTCACCGCGCTCAAGATTTCCGCGACGGCAAGCGTCGTCGGCGCGGTCATCGGGGAACTGCCGTCGGGGTTACAGGATGGTTTGGGCGGCGCGATTCTGAACTTTAACCAGTACTACGTACAGTCGCCGCCGCGCCTGTGGGCGACGATTGTGGCGGCGGCGGTCGTCGGTATCCTGTTCTTCGTCGTCGTCGCGGTGAGCGAGCGCATCGTCGTGCGCTGGAGCCGAAACGACAGTGATTAGCAATTGGCGGCGATGAGCGCGTTCAAAACGCGCACGGCTCATCGCTGAACGTTCAGGAGCATTCTTTTGACCGTCATCATTTCGTGTAAAAATCTGACGAAAAAATTCAAGGGCACGGACGGCGCGGTCGTCCACGCGCTGGATAACATCAACCTCGACGTGCAGCAGGGCGAATTCATCTCTCTCATCGGTCCTTCCGGCTGCGGCAAAAGCACGCTCCTGCGCGTCATTGCCGATCTGACGGACGCGACCTCCGGCGCGGTGACCGTCAACGGCAAGACGGCGACGCAGGCGCGCAAGGATCGGGATTACGGCTTTGTCTTTCAGAGCGCCACCCTGTACGACTGGCGCACTGTCGTGAAGAACGTGCAGCTTCCGCTGGAAATCATGAAGTACTCCAAAGAACGGCGCGACCAGCGCGCCCGCGAGATGCTGCACATGGTCGAACTGGACGACTTTGAAAACAAGTATCCCTGGCAGTTGTCGGGCGGAATGCAGCAGCGCGTCAGCATCGCCCGCGCGCTGGCGTTCGAGCCGCAAATCCTGCTCATGGACGAACCGTTCGGCGCGCTGGACGAGATGACGCGCGAGCGCATGAACAACGAACTGCTGCGTATCTGGACGTCCTTTCCGAATATGACCGTGATTTTTGTCACGCACAGCATTTCGGAAGCGGTCTATCTTTCCACACGAATCGTGGTTATGTCGCCGCGTCCGGGGCGCGTGTCCGAAATCATCGACGTCAATCTCCCGCGCCCGCGCGGACCCGAAACCCGCGAGCTGGACGACTTCTTCCACCTGACCAGCCGCGTGCGCCATGCCCTGCATGAGGGGGTCGCCCACTAATGGCGGACAGTCTCAAGCTCACGCCCCTTCAGGCGGGCGATGTCGAAGCGGCATCCGAGACGGTCTACGGCGACGCCGCGGACGCCGTGCCGGAGTCGCAGGCGGGCTTGGGGCGCGATCTGGTGGCGCTGGTAACGATCTTTCTGATCGTCGTCACTTACCACGTCCAGAATCCGCTGCTTCAATTCGAGATTGATTTCGGCAAGGCGTTCCGAAGTGTCACGTTTCAGCCGGTGCTGGCGGTCGCCCTGTTGATCTGCGCGCTGGTGCTGGCATTCGACGGCAGTCCCTTTTCCCCGCGCAACCGGCGCTCGCTCCGGCGCGACCCGCTGTGGCTCGTGGGTGCCATTGTTTTATTTGCTTACGTCGTCTACATCCTGCTCGCCGTCGTCCTGAGGTTAAACCTGTTGGGGGCGATCCTGGGCTTGCCGCAGGATGCCTTTCGCGAGGCGGTCGACGAGGCAGGTCCTGTGTCCGCGTTTCAGACCGCGCTGACGATCAGCACGATTTTCGAATACCTCGCGCTGCTGGCGGTAGTCATCCTGTGGTCGCCCTGGTCGCGGCTGTCGATTTACGCGCGCGCCGTGCGGAAGAATGTCCCGGTGCTCATCGTCCTTTTGATCGTCCTGCTGCTCTGGGAAGTCGTATTGGTGGCGCTCGGCGTGCGCGAGTTTTTGCTGCCGCGCCCCAGCGTTATCGGCTCCACGTTCCTCGAAATTTACCATCGCGGCTTGATCTCGGTCGGATGGAACACCTTCCAGAACGGCTTCTGGGGCTTCGTCGTCGGCTGCGGGCTGGGAATCTTAACCGGGCTGGTCTCGGCGAGATTTACGTCGTTCAGCCGCGCGCTCCTGCCGCTGGCGATTGCCGCAAATTCCGTGCCCATCATCGCGTTTGCGCCCATCATGAATAACTGGTTCGGCGCGCTCAACCCGGCGTCCAAGATCGCCATCGTCGCCATCCTGACCTATTTCCCGGCGATGATCAGCACCGTCAAAGGGCTGTCTGCGGTCGACCCGCTGTCGCTGGAACTGATGCAGTCCTACGCCGCCAGCCCGCTGGAAATCTTCCGCAAGCTGCGCTTTCCAACGGCGCTGCCGTTCATCTTCTCGGCGTTGAAGGTTAGCACGACGCTGGCGATGATCGGCGCGATTGTGTCGGAGTATTTCGGTGGGTCGAATCAGGGGTTGGGCTACCGCATCCGGGAAGACGCGGCGATGTTCCGGTACGCGGAAACGTGGTCGGCGATTCTAATCGCGTCGCTGCTGGGCATTTTCTTCTATCTGTTGGTCTCTGCCGTGGAACGGCTGACGATGCCGTGGCACGTTTCGTTCCGCGAGGAATAGACATGAGCTGGCGAATTTAGCTGCGAGGAGAAGGTTCAATGGTACGTCGATTCATTCCTGTTCTGCTGATTGCGATGTTGTTGATGGCGGTGGTGCCCCTGAGCATGGCTCAGGACGAGTGCGCGGAACCGATTCCGGTGCGTCTCCAGTTGAAGTGGGTGACCCAGGCGCAGTTCGCCGGGTACTACGCGGCGGACGCGCAGGGCTACTATGCCGAAGAATGTCTTGAAGTCACGATTCTTCCCGGCGGACCCGATATCGGTCCGCAGCAGGTCGTGGCGTCGGGCGGCGCGGAATTTGGCATCGACTGGATGGGAAGTCACCTTGCGTCCCGCGAGCAGGGATCGGGCGCGGTTGCCATCGCGCAGATTTTCGAGCGCTCCGGGATGCGTGAAGTGACGTGGGCGGACAGCGGTCTGGAAACCATCGAAGACTTGCAGGGCAAGATCGTCGGCGTGTGGGGGTTCGGGAACCAGTGGCCCCTCTACGCGGCTCTGGTGAAGGCGGGCATGGATCCTGACAACACCGACGATGTGACGATCTATATCCAGCCGTTCGACATGGTCGACTTCCTCAACCGGGATATCGACGCGGCGGCGGCGATGACTTACAACGAAATGGCGCAGGTGCTGGAGTTCGTCGGTGAGGACGGTACCTTCCCGGTCTACACGATGGAAGACCTGAACGTGATCGACCTCAACGAAGTCGGCACGGCGATGCTCGAAGACCTCGTCTTTGCCAATGAAGAATGGCTGGCGGGCGAGACTGACGGCGTTGCCAACGAAGAAATTGCTATTCGCTTCCTGCGCGCCTCGTTCCGCGGCTGGATGTACTGCCGTGACAACCCCGACGACTGCGTTCAGTACGTGCTGGACGAAGGCTCGACGCTTGGCGCGGGGCATCAGGCGTGGATGATGAGCGAGATCAACAAGCTCATTTGGCCCTCGACCACCGGCATCGGCATCCTCGACGAAGCGCAGTATGCCACCACCGCTGAAATCGCTGAAACCTACGAGGTCATCACCGCCGCGCCGGATGAAGGCGCGGTGCGTACCGATCTTGCCCAGGCAGCTTTTGACAGCCTGCTGGCGGACATGCCCGACCTCGACGTGTATGGTGAAGAATGGGAAGCCCCGGTTGTCGAGATAACGCCCAACGGCGAGTAGTCTCGACGAAGCTCAACGTCACTGCCGCCTTGCACAAGCCGACACAGTTCGCGAAAGCCTCTCGTCCACGACGAGGGGCTTTTGATTTGTATCACACTTTTCAGACCGGGCATTTGCCGCGCCATCTGAGCATCCCCTGAGTCCTGCTTGCCTTTCGCTCGGTTCGCGCGGTATTATTGCAATACACATAACATCGCCCTGAGAGGACGCATCATGGCAGACGAGCAATTTATCCTGACTCCGGCAGGAAAACAGCGTTTAGAGGAAGAACTGGCTGATTTACAGGCGCTTCGGCAGCGGGCTACCGAAGAGCTAGACGACGTGGACGAGGATACCGGCAATCTGGAAGGCGAAGAAGCGGGGGCGTTTTTCGATGCCAAGACTCGCCTTGAGCGGATTGACGAGCGCAGCGGGCACATTCGCTTCGTGCTGGATCGTGCCGTCGTCCCCGAAGATGATCCGAATCCAAAACGGGTTGATCCCGGCGAGCGTGTGGTCGTGTGGGATGTGGTCGAGCGCAGCGAAAAGACCTACGAGCTTCTGTCCAGCCCCGAAGTGCATATCACCTACACCGACGATGGGAGACGCCGCGTCTCGGTGGACTCGCCCGTGGGGCAGGCATTTCTCGGTCGGCGGGTGGGCGATACGGTCGAGATCGAGGTGCCCGACGGCACGCGGCGCTTCACCATCCGCCGTATCGAGCGCATCGGGGAGTAGCTTTCAGCGATCAGCCGTCAGCTTAATGCAATTCAAAAACTTAACGTCGAGACGCAGAGGAACAGAGACACAGGGAAAATTTTCCTCTGCGCCTCTGCGTCCTCTGTGTCTCGGCGTTACGCCGTTATCTTTTGTCTTTAGCTAATGGCTGAAAGCTGACCGCTGATCGCTATCCGCTACCGAATCGTTGGATCGCTGATCCAGATGTCGTTCGAGAACGTCGTCGCGCCTTCGATCAGCAAGCCCGTCGAGTAACCATACCGGAAGTCGTACACGTTCAGCCCGTTGTACTGCGATATGGGCTGGCGCTGCGTATTGGTCGCCGTGTCCACGACCGAGACGACCGGCTCGCAGGCGGTGGCGTTCAGCGCGGGCTGGCGGCAGATTTCCAATGCTACCTGCGCCGTTCGCCCTTCGGGATTGTCGAGCAGGTAGGTCACGCGGATGTTATTCCACGACACCTGCACCTTATCTACGATGCCGACGCCGGGCGTCACGATCACGCCTGCGCCGGGTGTGCCAGGAGCGGGGGGCGTTGCCTGCGCCAGCAGCTGCGACAGCGCTCCAAAGCCGGTCGGCGTCGGAGTCGGTCCCGGACCATTGCACCACACGGCATCGCAGAAGGTGAGCGGATTTTCGCCTTCCAGCGTCGGCAGGCTGTCGAATTGCAGCGTCGAGAGCGTCGTGAACTGGTAATCGACAAACACCGCAAAGTCGTCGCCGCTCACGAACATCATGTCCGAGTCCGCGAACCCGCGATACCACGCGCGGATCGGCGTCCCACCGGGCATAATACCCATGTACTGCGTCGCCGCGAGGTCGAGGTAGGCGAAGGCGAAGTTCGATTCCGCGCCGAAGCGTTCGTCCTGCTCGGTTTCGACCACGTCGAACACGGGTGGATTCTCGGCAGCCTGGTTGGCGGCGAGCGCCAGTAAAACGCAGAAATCGGGCGCGGCGGCATTCGCCGTCAGCGTCACGCTGTAATTCGCCTGCACCAGCAGCACGAGATATTGGTCGAGTGGGGCGCAGCGTAAAAGCGGCTCGCTGCCCTGCCACCCGGTCGGGCGCTCGCCGGGGGCAAGCGCGGTGTCCGCCAGCAGCTCAAGGTCGTGCCGCAGGTTCAGATAGGTCGTGGCGGGCGTGTTGCTGATCGCGCCAATCCAGCCGTCCGGACGCGCGCCTTCCCCCAGCAGCACGTCGGCAAGGTTTTCCAGATCGAGGTAGATGTCGCCCGCCAGCGTGGGCGAGTTCACGTCGCGGTTGCCGATCCAGTCGGCAGGTCGATTGTTCAGCCCCAGCGTTTCGTCGGCGAGGCGTTCCAGGTCGCCGCGGATGGCGAGGATCAACTGCGGCAAGCCGCTCAGTTGATCGCTGCTGAAGACCGCCTCGACCAGATCATCCTCGATTTCGGCGGCGACCGACAGGCAGTAATTCAACACCGATTCGGGCGTGCTCGGCTGCACCGCAAAGACGCGCTGCAAAATGTCGACCAGATTTTGAATCGTGCGGTCGCAGCGCATCAGCGGCGGTCCGCCGCGCCATTCCGGCGGGCGCACATTTATGCCAAGCGCGACGTCGGCGGCAAGCTCAAGGTCGTGGCGCACGTTGCGCGCGATGATCGGCGCGGTCGATCCGGCGGCGCTAAACCAGTTCAACGGGCGATTGACGATGCCGACGCCGAAAATCGTGTTGGCAAGCTGCTCGTTGTCGTACCATAGGTCTGCGACCATCGTGGGCGAGGTTACGTCGGCGTTGAACGTCCAGTTGTCGGGGCGCACCCCTTCGCCGAGGACGGCGTTGCCGAGCAGTTCGAGATCGGCGCGAATGTCGAAGGTAAAGGCGTCAAATAGGGGATCCTGCTGGGGCGCGGGCGCAGACCAGACGGAGCCGCCGGTCGCCATGACCAGCAGGGTGATGAGCATGATCCACAGTAGCCGCCGTCGCATATCCCGTCCTTCACGATGGGGAAATCGCCTGAGGCTCATTATAGTCCGATGGGGAATCCGCGCTAACGTGCGGCGGCTACGCCACGACGTTTTGAGAGGAGGTCGTTAGCCTTGAACGAAGGTGCTCTGGCGCAGGGGACGCGTGCCGAGGCGCGTGGTGAGCGCCGCGCCGACGGCGACGGTGCTGAGAAGAAGAATAAACACCACGCTCACGAGGGCGCCGTAAGGCAGAAACACGGGCAGGTGCAGCAGCAGCGACAGCGTCGCGCTGCCCGCGCCGGCGGCGATGAGCGGGGGGAACGCGCCCGCGGGCGAAATCCGTCCAAGCATCCATTCCCCAAGGACGATTGCCAGCGTGACCAGACCGATCAACGTGACGCCGAGCAGCGCCAGTCCGCCGACGATCAGCACCGGAAAAAGCACGACGCCAACAGCGGGCACCTTTGCCAGCAGGAAGATAAAGCCACTGCCCACGCCGACGATGAACAACAGGGTCATCACGCCCGTAATCACCTGATGGCGGGGCGTGACGCGGATGGCTTCTTCGATGTGGCTGATCTGGCGTGGAAACACCGTGGCGGCAAGCGTCGCCAGCCCTGCCAGCGCGAGCGAGACAAAGGCGGTCGAGATCAACCCGACGACCACCGGATCGGGACTCAGGAAGGATGCCCCGCGAGTGAAGGGCTGGAACGCCTCGAACGCGCCGGTCATGCTCGCCAGGTTACACGGCTGGAGCGTGTCGCCGCGCTCCCGACCGTCGGTCAGCGTCTCGACGCAGGCGGAAAAGGTTCCCTGAATTTCCGCTTCCGGGGCAATCGTCAGCCGCGCGCCGGAGACGGAGAGATTTCCCTCGACCCGCCCGCCGAGCGCCGCCGTGCCGCCGATCAGCAGCAGGTCGCCGCCCACGGAAGCACCCCCACCCAGAATCACCGTGCCGCCCGTCACCGTCAGATCGCCATCCACGCGCCCGTTGACGGTCACGGTCTCCGCGATAAAGGCGGCATCGCCGGTCACGCGGCTGGTTTCCTCCAGCGTGACGGTGTTCGCCATCATGAACAGGGAATCGTCGAGGGTGTCGCTCAGCGTAAAGCTCTCGCGAAAGCCGATGTTGTCCGCGTCGACAAGCGGCTGCTGCACCACGCGCGGGCGCGCCGCGGCTGCCAGCGTCAGCAGCACGGCAACCAGACCACCGAAAATCAGGAGAGGGCGTCGGGTGTTCATCATCTGGTTCTTACGAAGAGAGTCCACGCCCGGCGGCGCGCTGCGCCCGGCTCGACCGCGCGATCCACAAGCCCACCGGCACGAGCGAAAACATCAACGATGGCGTTTGCGGGTAGGTGGCGACGATTGCCTTCGCGCCGTCCACCAGAAGCGTAAGCGCCGCGACGACCACCGCGACAACCGTCGCGAGCATTTGCATAAGCGCCGTCAGCGCGCCCGCCGAGCCAACCGCGCCGAGGAACAGCCCAGCAGCGCCGACCAGCACCGGAACCAGAATGAGCGCTACCAGCGCCAGCGCGAGCGCCAGCGCCAGCCCGGAAAGCTGCGACAACTGCGGCTGGTGCAAGCCTTCCGCCAGCCGCGCGAGAATGTGCATTGCCAGCGACTTCGGCGCGCGCTCGTACGGCGCGACCTTCAGCATCCGGTCGACCTGCCGCAGTCGCTGGTATTCTGCCGCGCCCTGCGGGTCCTGATCCAACTGCGTGAACAGTTCCTGACGGGAATCCTGCGGGAGCGCTTCGTCCAGAGACTCCTGCATTAATCGTTTGGCACGCTGGTTTGCCATGTCACGCCTTCTCCAGTAGCGCCGTCAGTGCGCCCGGCGCTGTCTGCGAGTCGAGTTTCTCCGCCAGCATTTGCCGCGCCCGAAACAGGCGGCTCTTGATGGCGCTTTCGGTCGTATCCAGAATGTCGGCAATCTCCGTGTACGAGTAGTCATACCAGTAGCGCAGGACGACCGCCGCGCGATAATCGGGATTCAGGCTGCTCAACAGAGTCTGGATCGCCTCGCTCTGCTGATTGCTGATGATCGTATCTTCTGGTTCCGGCTCGTCGCTCGAAAGCGAGAGATTCGGCGGCAGCGGGTCGTCAATCGACAGCCACACCATTCGTCGCCGCCGCAGCCGGTCGATACAGTGATTCGACGCGATGCTCAGCAGCCACGTCTTAAACGAGCGGGACGGGTCGTAGCGCTGCAAGTTCAGATACGCTCGCAGAAACGCCTCCTGAGCGGCATCTTCCGCCTCAGTACGCTCGTACAGCATCCGGTAGCACAGGTTATACACCGAGTCCTGATACGTATAAACCAGTTCGGCGAAGGCATCCTGATCGCCTTCTAACGCCGCGCTTACCCATTCCAGCACTACAGGGTCGGTCGCAGACACGGGATCGATTACTCCATTACACGTTCGCGTTCAGGCGTTGGCGCGTGCCTGCCGACCACCGTACTCATCCAGCTATACGCAGGTCGTCAGGACAAAGTTGCAGCGACGAATTCGCCCCACCCTCAGTTTGACACGATCACAGCGCCGCGACATCCATCGTTCGATGGAGCTTATCACACGCTGTCCATGTCATTTGTCAGCGCCTGAATGGAACCGCATGAAAGCAGACGAGGCACGTCTCTCATTATGCTGCGTCCGAGCCGGATAGATACCCCTCAATCCTTAGGGGATATCCAAAATTGAGCGGGTAGAGCGTTGAAGAACGGGGTTCGCGATCATGAATTTGATGTTTACTCGAACCTCATTCCTCTAACCTTTTCAAGTCCGCCGTCGCACGAGCGTGCTTATCTGCGGTGAAGGAAGCCACACGGTGAAGGTTGCGCCTTTGCCCGTGCCCGCGCTGGCGACGTTGATCCTGCCGCCGTGCGCCTGCACGATCTCGCGCACAATCGCCAGCCCAAGCCCGGTGCCACGTTCGGGTCCCCGTACCTTGTCGATCTGATAGAAGCGCTCGAAAATGCGCGGCAGCTCGTCGGGCGGGATGCCGATGCCGTTGTCCTGCACCACCACCTCGACGCCGCCGTCGTTCACGCGGGTTGCCGCGCGCACGCGCCCCCCGCCCGGCGTGTACTTGATCGCGTTGCTCACCAGATTCATGATGACCTGCGCCAGTCGGTCGCCGTCGCCCGCGATTTCGGGCACCGGCGCGGCGTCCACGTCCAGCGCGACACCCTTTTCCTGCGCCATGATCGACAGGCGCTGCCCGACCGATGCCGTGATCCGCCCAATGTCAATGGGGCTGGTCTGCATCGACAGCCGCCCGGCTTGCAGCCGCGCCAGATCGGTTAATTCGAGCACCATTCGGTTCAGCCGCGCCGCTTCCTCGTAGATAATCGCCGCAGCCTGCACCGGATTTTGCGCCGCGCCGTCCATGATCGCCTGCGAATAGCCCTGAATCGACGTGAGCGGCGTTTTCAGGTCGTGCGAGACGTTGGCGAGAAAATCCTGCTGCGCGCGCTGTGTGGACTGGACCTGTTCCGCCATGTAATTGAAGGCGTTCGCGACCGATTCCATTTCGGGCGGTCCGCTCACGGGCACGCGCTGGTCGTAATCGCCTTCCGCGATGTCGGTTGACGCTTTGGCAAGCTGCTGCAAGGGGCGGGCGATACTGCGCGTGCCCACCACCGCCAGCACGCTCGCCACGATCAGCCCGACGATTGCCGACTGGCACAGCGGCAGCACCAGCGCCGAGCTAAATTCCGCCAGCGCCTGCTGAAGGGACTGGCTTTCCGGTGGGTCTGCGAACAGCAGCGCCGTGGCTGGCGCGCCGCGCACGGGTTGTAACGCCAATCCGGCGAACAGCCAATCGCCGGTCGAGTCGCTGAAGCTGCCAAAGAGGAGTTCCATGCGCCCCGGATAGCGGCGGTTCGCCGGCATGGCGTACGCATCCCCGCGCAGATCAATCGCCTGACCCGGTTGCAGGGTATCGCTGCTGTCAAATAGGACGGTCGAGCGCCCGGCGTCCGTGAGAAGAATGCGAACGCCGAGTTCGTCTGCCACCTGATCAAACTCGCTCAGAACGATCTGCTGCCGTTCTGCCGGTGTTGTCACGCCGTCCGCCGTCGCTTCCGCGAGAATTTCGCGGAACGGCACGCTCTGGGCGATGGTCGCCAGCCGTTGATAGGTCTGCTGCGGTGGGGCGGGGCGCGTGTTGAGGATCAGCAGCAGCGCCGCCGTGATGACGCCGAGCGCCACCGACAGCAGCAGCAGATAGGACGCGAACAGGCGCGCGCGCAGCGACAGCTTCTTAATCAAGCTTGTACCCTACACCCCACACGGTCTCAATCGCCGGGCGCATCCCTTGCAGCTTGTGACGCAGATGCGCGACATGCACGTCAACCGTGCGCGTTTCCCCGGCGAAGTCGTAGCCCCAGACGATGTTGAGCAGCTTTTCGCGGCTGAAGACCATCCCGCGGTTTTCCGCCAGCGTCAGCAGCAGGTCGAATTCCTTCATCCGCAGATCCACCGAGCGCTCGTCGATCTGCACCTCGCGTTTTTCCGGGTAAATCGTCAGGTTGTCGACGTTGATCGCGTTCGCCGGCGCGGTCGGGCGGCGGTCGGTGCGCCGGAGGATGGCTTTGATGCGCGCGACCAGCTCGCGCGGGTTGAACGGCTTGGTCAGGTAATCGTCCGCGCCCAGTTCCAGTCCCACGATCTTGTCGATGTCGTCGTTGCGCGCCGTCAGCATCACAATCGGCACGTCCGATTCGGCGCGCACGCGGCGGCAGACCTCCCATCCGTCCAGCCCCGGCAGCATCAGATCGAGAATGACCAGCGCGGGTTTGTCCGCGAGAATTTTTTGCACGGCGCTCCGCCCGTCGTTGGCGTTCGCCACGCGGAAGCCTTCCTGTTCCAGATACATCTTCGCCAGGTCGATAATGTGCTGCTCGTCGTCGACGATGAGGATCGTGTCGGGCATGACTCGTTTCCAGTAAGGGCATCCCCGTCGCTAAAGGGTCGAGCCGCGAAAAAGGTAAGCGAATTCCATCATCATTCGCTGACGCTTGCTTTCAGTTTACTCACTTTCCCCCATGCTGTCCGCTGCTTCCACGCCGTCCGCTGCCGGAATGCGCGTAATCAGCACCTTGTCGACGCGATTGCCATCCATATCCATGACTTCAAACCGGTAGCCGTTCCACGCAAAATGCTCGGATGCAGACGGAATTTTCCCAAGCTGCGCCATGACGAACCCGCCGAGCGTTTGAAAATTATCGCCCTCGCCGGGAAGCTTCTCGGCAATGATGACTGCTTTGCGAAACTCCTCGACCGCGATCAATCCGTCCAGCAGCCAGGAGCCGTCCTCGCGCTCCACAATCTCAGCCGTATCGTCGGGTTCGTCCATCCCGCCGACAATTTCTGCCATCAAATCGTGAAGCGTGACCAGCCCTTCGACGCCGCCATGCTCGCCTAACACCAGCGCTATTTCCTTGCCGTTCGCCTTAAATAATTCCAGTACCTTCGAGGCATACATCGTTTCGGGCACAAACAGCACGTCCGACAGCCCCACGCGAAGATCGAGCGCCTCGCCCGCAAGGCAGCGCGCGAACATATCCTTGGCATAGACGATGCCAAGCACGTGATCGAGATCACCCTCGCAAACCGGGAAGCGCGTATGCGGACTCTCGAAAATACGGCGGCGATTTTCCTCGAACTCGCCATTGGCGTCTAACCACAGCACGTCCGTGCGCGGCGTCCTGAGCGTACGCACGCGCCGGTCATTCAGGCGGAACACGCCTTCCACCATCTCGTGTTCCGCTTCGACAAATACCCCCGCTTCGACGCCCTGCTGAAGCATCGTCCGAATTTCTTCTTCCGTGACCGGCGGCTCTTCGCTGGCGCGCATCCCCAGGAGCCACAGGACGACATTGGAGGAGACCGTCAGCACCGCGACAGCGGGCGCCGTCAGCATCGAGAGCGTTCGCATCGGGATGGCGACCAGCAGCGCGATCCGCTCCGGGTAGCGCAGCGCCAGCCGCTTGGGAACCAGCTCGCCAATGATGAGCGACAGGTAGGTTGTAAGCAGGATTACGGTTCCCAACCCCAAAGGCTCGGCATAACGCGCCAGCACCGGGATGGTTTCAAAACTCGCCTGAAGCTGTCCGGCGATGGTCGCGCCGCCGAACACACCGGCGACAATGCCGATGAGCGTAATGCCGATCTGCACCGTCGATAAGAAGCGGTTTGGGTCTTCGATCAGCTTGAGCGCGGCGATGGCGCGCGAGTCGCCGCGCTCCGCCTGCTGGTGCAGGCGCGCGGGGCGAGAGGCGATCACCGCCGCTTCCGCCATCGCAAATACGCCGTTGAACAGCATTAAGACGATGATGATGAGCAGATCAGTCATACGAGTTGTAATCCCTGAGTTCGCCGGTAAACTGCTTTCAGAAGCCGTGCGAGCCGATCCATCAATTATGAAGCTGTTATCTCATGAGGTGAGTGCCGGATGTGCCATAACAAAAATTTAGCGCATGGACTTGGCTAAAAAGATAAAGCTCAATCGTACGGCTTGTGCCTGGCTTGCACATGCCTCTGATTCTAACGCGCATCCCAGGACATATGCACGAGGGTACGCTGGGCGCGGAAGTAATATTGATGGAGGACGTCACCGACCGCCGCTTCGTCCGTGGGATGTTCCAGAACCAGCGGCTGCCGCGCGCCAAAGCGCCGAACCGCGAGGTTGATGAGCGCGTCGTCGTACACGCCTTGAAACGCAGGCTCGACCAGAAGCGTCAGATGCACGTTGCTGCCCGCCAGCATTGTGTCCACCCACAACGACGCCAGAATTTGCCGCTGGTCTTCCGAATGTACGACCAGCCGCTCGACCGTCCGCAGGCTCACCCAGTCGGTGATCGTTTTGCCGAGCGTCCGGTGGAAGAGGCTTTCATGCATCGGGCGCAGCCAGCCCATACCACCTGCCGTCGCCGGGCGCAGCCGCCGCGCAAGCTCATACTCCTGCCGCCATTCGCCGTGTCGCCGCCGGGTGATATAGACCGAGCCGGGGCTGACCGCGGGCGGAACCCGCCCGGTCGTCGGACGCCGCCACGTTGTCCAGACGCCATCCGAGGCGAAGCCGAGGCGCTCGTAAAGGCGTCGCGCGCCGGTATTCTCGTAGTCCACCTGGAGCACCGCCCGCCTGCCGCCGCGCGCGCGGATCATCGCCATGCTCGCTTCCATCATCTTGTGCGCGATCCCTTGCCGTCGATAGCTCGGATGCACGGCGACGTTCGCGATAATCCACGCGCTGCCGAAGCTGGAGGGATAATTCGCGGAGTAGATCGACACGTTGCCGATAATGCGCCCGTCGGCAACCCAGACGTAGCCCAGGCTGATGCCCTGCGTCAGTTCGTTGACGCCCGCGAGCAGGCTCAGCCCCGGACCGATCCGGCTCAGCGTTCGCATCTCTCGCACGGCGGCGCGCCCACTGCTGTCCATGCTGTCGCTGAACGCAAGCTCGATGAGGTCGGCAAGCGGACCGAGATCGGTGCGAAGATTGACCGGGCGTAAGCCCTCTGGAGGCGAGTGCGGCGTATCGGAGACGCTCAGGCTGACCAAGCTTATCGCACTCCATTCCTAACGTGATAACTTCAAGCGTAATAGCTGGCTAAAGGGTTGTCAAGCACCGGCGCCAGCCGGAAGAATGTCTGTCAGCCGCGCACTCCGTTCCCTGCGCGCTCCCGCCTGACCGTTGCCCCCATGCCACCTTTCGTTTAGACTAGGCGCGTTCGTACAAACGGACAGTGGGAGCGCGGCATTGGGTTATTCGGCGCTCCCTCGACGATGAAGCCGGAACCTTCGCTGGTGATAAGCCTCAACCGGCGGCAGCACACGCATATCCACCTCCGGCTTGAGGAGATTAATGTATGGCGCGAAACAGTTACGGTTCGTTGGGACGGCGCTCCGGCAATGCGGCATGGCAGTGGGTCGTCATAGGGGTCATTCTGGGGTTTGCCTGTTCCGCGACGCTGGTTTTGGGGTCTATCGCGGCAGGCGTGCTTTCGGTCAGCGGTCAGGGAGTCGCGTTCGGTGCCACGAATACGCCAATCGTGATTACGGCTACCCCCGCTCCTGTCACCGCCACCGAAACGCCGACGGAAGCGCTGGTCACGCCGACCGAAATGGAAGTTCTGATCGAAGCCCCCTCGGCGACGCCGACGACCGACCCAACGCTCTTAACGCCGCTGCCCAGCGCGACACCCGACGACACGGCTACCCCGCCCGTCGGCGGCGTCCAGCCGAATGGCTCGACAGGCGGCGAGACCGCTCAGATCGCGGCGGCGTCCGATACGCTGCTGCGCGTGGCAAGCGAGCTGGTGCCGGTCGATGGCGGCACGTTCCAGATGGGCACGACGCCCGCCGAGGCGGCGATTGCCGTGCGCGACTGCACCGAGCGCGACGGCGGCGCCTGCCTCCCGGCGATGGCGGAAGACTCCTATCCCCAGCACCCGGTCGTGGTGTCGCCGTTCCGCATGGAACTCACCGAAGTGACCTACGAGCAGTATCTGGAGTTTTTGAACGCGATGGGACCGGGCACGCACATCAATGGCTGCGGCGGTCAGGTCTGCCTCGCCACGCAGAGCGAATCGGACACGAGCAATGTCACCTACGATGGAACCATCTACGACGTTCCCGACGTCATCAACAACCTGCCCGTGGTGGAAGTGACGTGGTTTGGCGCGAAGTCCTACTGTGAAGCGCTGGGACGCCGCCTGCCCACCGAAGCCGAATGGGAGCGCGCGGCGCGCGGCGATGACGGGCGCGTCTATCCGTGGGTAGGCGATTGGGATCCGCTGCTGGCATGGACAAATCGTTCCGCGCCTGACGACGGCGAGGAGGGCGGCGCGGTGCCGGTCGAGAGCTTCCCGGACGGACGCAGTCCGTATCTGATTTTCAACATGGCGGGCAACGTCGCGGAGTGGGTGAGCGACTGGTACGACGAGCGCTATTACTACAGCGGGGAAGCCACTCAGCCCGACCCCGTGGGACCGCCGCTGGGCGATCAGAAGGTCGTGCGCGGCGGCTCGTGGGATACGCCGCCCTTCTTCGCGCGCACCGTCCACCGCCAGAGCCGCCGACCGGGCGACCCGACGGCATGGATCGGCTTCCGCTGCGCCGCCGAGATCGAAACGCCGGGACAGCCGACCGCCGGGCAGCCCAACCTGCCTATCGGCGCGGAGCCGCTCATGTCGCCCACTCCCGATCCGGCGACCCTCGGAACGGGCTTGACGGGTGACGAAGGCGATGTCGGCAACAGCGCGCCCACGCTTGCGCCGCGCCCGACGCAGCCGCCGCAGCCAACCCCGCTGCCGCCAGCCGCATCCCCGACCCAGGCAGGCACCTTGGCGCCGGGCTGATAAACGAACACGGGCGCTCATCATGAGCGCCCGTGTTTTTTCGCGTCCATCAGTCACGCTATGCTTCGCCGCCCAAATCCTGATCTGTCAATGAGGTGCCGGGCGCGATGGGGAACATTGCAATCTGGAGAATGAATTCAGGATCGGAATCGTCGTCTTCGTCCTCGTTCTCCTGATTCAGTTCATTCAAGAGCGCTTCCAGCCGGTCGCGAAGCGCGGTCGCTTCGTCCGGTTTCAGCCGCAGGCTCATCAACGACAGGAACAGCGACCGATAAGTGGGGGAGTCGCCGTCCAGCGACAGCGTGCCCGCCAGCGCGCTCGTGCGGATTTCCTCTTTCGTATAGTCCAGTATGTTCGTCAGCATCGTATTCAGGGCGTCATCGCCCGCTTCCGGGGAGGGCGAAAGCAGCCCCGCTTTCACCTTGAACATGCGCGCCGCGATCTGATAATGCTTCTCGATGATGCCCGACACAATGCGCGTGTCGGTAACAATCAGCAGCCCATGTTCTTCGAGCATATTCACGTGGTAATACAGCTTCGACGGCGTCGTGTCGAGCTGTTTTGCCACGGTTTTTACTGTCGTCGGTTTGTCGAATAATTCGAGTATCCGTTTGCGAAGCGGGTCGGCAATCACCTTGAGCGTTTCAAGATTGTCGATCACCAGTTCGTCGGCAGGTTTCACAACGTCGAGGGTGGGTTCGGGTCGCGTCATGGCAGTTCCGCTGATTTGGGCATCGGTTCGATCCAAAGCGATTCGCCTCCATTGTACATCGTTCGCGCGCGATGCTCCCACTCATTCGATGCGATCATCAGCCGGAACCCTGCCGAGACCATCCGGCGTCCGAGCCACGACAGCACCGGGCGATACACCGGCGTGCGGCGGGGCAGAGCGGGGGGCTGCACGGCGCGCGCGGTTTCTGCCTGCCGAAGCTGCTCGTCGCGCTGGATTTGATTCATTTCGATGTCGTATCGTCGGAACATGATGCCAACCCTCTTTCCCGGCGTCTGTTCGGTTGAACATTTCTCACCATTCAAAATAACTTGAATGATGAGTGCATCATATACCCGGATCAAACCCGTGTCAACAAGAACTTTGACCATTTGAAAAAATTCTAATGATTGGTGGTTTGGATCGTTGGTGGAGTTCAATCTTGACGGATGGACGTGCCGCTCAGCGGAACACTCGAACCGCCCCATTCACGTTCACGCGCACGCGGTCGCCCTGCTGGAACCGCCCGTTCGCATCCACGCGGGCGACGAGCGACGTGCCGTCGTCCAGCCGCAAGCCCACGCGCTGATCGTGACCGTAAAACTCGCGCCACGCGATAACCGCATCGGTTGCGCCGTCCAGCGTGACATGCAGCGCTTCCGGGCGAATGAGGACGCTCACCGCTCCGTGCGCCGGTTCGTCCAGGGGCATCCGACCGAGCGCGCCACCTTCTACTTCGACCTCGGCTCCCCCTACGCCTACCTGTCGGCCGAGCGGATCAGCCGGCTCTTCTCCGATGCGGAGCTCGAGCAGCCCGAGTGGCAGCCGATCCTGCTCGGCGGGCTCTTCGCCCGCTTCGAGCGGAAGTCGTGGGCGCGCGGCCCGGAGCGCGAGGCGGGGATGCGCGAGGTCGAGCGGCGCGCGCGGGCGATCGGCATCCAGCCGATCCGCTGGCCCGACCCGTGGCCGGGCAACACCCTGCACGCGATGCGGGTCGCGACCTACGCGAAGTCGATCGGTCGCTCGGTCTCCTTCGCCCTGGCGGCCTTCCGCCAGGCCTTCGCCGGCGGGCGCGACCTGACCGACCCCGACCATGTCGCGATCGCGGCGGCGGCCTGCGAGCTCCACCCGAACGCGATCGCCGCCGGCGCCGCCAGCGCCGGGATCAAGGCGAAGCTCCGCGAGGCGACCGACCGGGCCGGGGATCTCGGAGTCATCGGCGTCCCGAGCGTGGTGGTCGGCGAGGAGGTCTTCTGGGGGGACGACCGGCTCGAGGAGGCGGTGGCGGCTGCGAGCGCGAGCAGCGGCTGCGGTCAGCCCCGGTAGGGGAGTCTGCCGGCCTCGGCCACGTCGGGAAGCGTCAAGGACCGCGCGCTCCGCGTCGCGCCGCACCCGCTTGGGTATGGTCCGTGCGGGTTGGCAGACGACAGCTCCAAGGGCGACGGTCAGGCCCCCGCCGGGGTGGTCGACACCTCGCGCGGAGCCGACCTCCCCGACGCCGAAACCTGTCGCGAGCTGCTGCGGCAGATGGCGCTGATCAGGCGCTTCGAGGAGGAGGCCGGCAGGCAGTACCAGCGAGCGAAGGCCGGGGGCTTCCTGCACCTCGCGATCGGCGAGGAGGCGACGATCGTCGGCACGACGTCGGTGATGGAGGACCGCGACTACCTGATCGGCACCTACCGGACGCACGGTCACGCGATCGCCCGTGGCACCGACCCGAAGAACGTGATGGCCGAGCTGTTCGGCCGCGAGGATGGGACCGCGCGCGGGCGCGGCGGCTCGATGCACATCTTCGACGGCGAGCGGCGCTTCATGGGCGGCTACGGGATCGTCGGCGGCAACCTGCCGATCGCCGCCGGGCTGGCGCTCGCCTCAGACCTGAAGGGCACCGACGAGGTCACCGTCTGCATGTTCGGCGACGGCGCCTCGAACACCGGCAACTTCGGCGAGACGATGAACCTGGCGGCGCTCTGGAGCCTGCCGATCGTCTTCCTGGTCGAGAACAACCTCTACGGGATGGGGACCTCGATCGAGCGCCACTCGGCGGTCACCGACCTCTCCCACAAGGCGGAGGGGCTCGGGGTGCCCGGCGAGCGGGTCGACGGGATGGACGTGGTGGCGATGCGCGAGTGCGTCGCCGAGCACCTGCGGACGGCGCGGGAGGACCGCCGGCCGACCCTGGTCGAGGCCTTCACCTACCGCTACCGGGGCCACTCGGCGGCCGACCCCGAGGTCTACCGGGAGAAGGAGGAGGTCGAGGAGTGGCGGCAGAAGGACCCGATCGAGTCCTTCGCCCGGAGGCTCGAGGGGGAGGGGATCATCGACGCCGCCCACCTCGACGGGCTTCGCGAGGAGGTCGAGAAGCAGGTGCTCGAGTGCGTCGAGTTCGCGGACGCCTCACCCGAGCCGCCGCTCGACTCGCTCTACGACAACCTCTACGTGGTCGAGGAGGAGGGCGAGGGCTGGTACGCGGTCGACGAGCGCACCCCCGACCCGTTCCGCGGCGAGCGGGAGCGTGAGGCGGCGGAGAAGGAGCGGGTCATGGGCCTGCACGAGGCCGGCGCCAGCTACGGCGGGCAGTCGCAACGCTCCGACGGCGGCTCGGGCGACGGCCCGGCCGACGACGCCCAGGAGGACGAGGAGGGGCGGACCGACGCCGAGCGGGATTCAGAGGACGAGGGCGACGGGGAGCCGGACGAGGACTGATGGCCACGATGCGGATGAGGGAGGCGCTGAACGCCGGTCTCCGGGAGGAGATGGAGCGCGACGAGACCGTCTTCATGATGGGCGAGGACATCGGCGTCTTCGGCGGCGCCTTCAAGGTCACCGAGGGGCTCATGGACCAGTTCGGCGAGGCGCGGGTGCGCGACACGCCGATCTCGGAGAACACGATCGTCGGCACCGGGGTCGGCGCGGCGATGGCCGGCATGAGGCCGATCGTCGAGCTGATGACGGTCAACTTCGCGCTGCTCGCGCTCGACCAGATCATCAACCACGCGGCCGCGATCCCCTACATGTTCAACGGCCAGGTCCGGGTGCCGCTGGTCGTCCGGATGCCGGGTGGCGGCGGACAGCAGCTCGGCCCCACCCACTCCCACTCCTTCGAGGCGATGTACCTGCAGGTCCCGGGGCTGCTCGTCGCCTGCCCCTCGACGCCGGCCGACGGCAAGGCGCTGCTGAAGGCGTCGATCCGCGACGACAACCCGGTGATCTTCATCGAGCACGAAACGCTCTACGGAGTCCGGGGAGAGGTCCCCGACGACGGCGATCACGTGCTCCGCTTCGGCGAGGCGGCGATCCGCCGCGAGGGCTCCGACGTGACCGTGATCGGGATCCTGAAGATGGCCCACGAGGCCGAGCGCGCGGCGAAGACGCTGGCCGATGACCACGGGGTCGAGGCCGAGGTGATCGACCCGCGCACGCTGCGCCCGCTCGACCTCGACACGATCCTCGCGTCGGTCCGCAAGACCAACCGCGCGGTGATCGTCGAGGAGGGTTGGCCGCACGGCGGGGTCGGCGCCAACCTCGCGGCGCTGATCCAGGAGCAGGCCTTCGACGACCTCGACGCGCCGATCCAGCGCGTCACCGGCGCCGACGTGCCGATGCCCTACTCGAAGCGGCTCGAGCAGAGCGCCATCCCCCACCCCGAGCACATCGTCAGCGCCGTGATGGAGACGATGGAGGGGGCCAGGTAATGGCCGGCGAGATCGTCATGCCGCGGCTCTCGGACTCGATGGAGGAGGGCACGATCCTCGGCTGGATGAAGTCGGTCGGCGACGAGGTCGCGGTCGGCGACGAGCTGGTCGAGATCGAGACCGACAAGGCGAACATGGTCTACGAGGCCGACATGGCCGGGACGCTGACCGAGATCGTCGCCGAGGAGGGCGCGACGCTGCCGATCGGCGAGGTGATCGCCCGGGTCGGCGACGCGGGCGACGCCCCGGCGGGCGACGACGGAGCGAAGCCGGAGGAGGCTGACGAAACCGAAGCGGACGAGGAGCCCGAGGAGTCGCGCGCCGAACCCGAGCCCGGCGAGGCCCCCGAGCCCGCCCCGGCACCCGAGCCCGCGAGCGCGGCGGCCACGTCCGACGGCGAGCGGGTCAAGGCCTCCCCCCTCGCCCGGCGGATCGCGCGCGACCGGGGCGTCGACATCGCGGCGCTCTCAGGCTCCGGGCCGGGCGGTCGGATCGTCAAGGCCGACGTCGAGCGGGCGGGCGACGGCGCTCCGGCCGCCGCGCCCGAGGCGCCTGCCGCTCCCGTGGCCGCGGCGCCCACCCCCGGGGCGTCGGAGAAGGCCGAGACCGCACGTGGCAGCGCCGAGCGGATCGAGCTCAGCAAGCTCCAGCGGACCGTCGCCAGGCGCATGGCCGAGTCGAAGGCGACCGCGCCGCACTTCTACCTGACGACCGAGATCGACATGAGGCGCGCGGTCGAGGCGCGCAAGCGGCTCAAGGCGGTTTCGGCGGACGACGCGGTGATCCCGTCCTTCAACGACATGGTGGTGAAGGCCTGCGCGCTCGCCCTGCGCGAGTTCCCGCG
>CALMDI010000005.1 GCA_937864975.1 uncultured Chloroflexota bacterium
AGCGCAGGATGCCGGGATCGTCATCACCTGCGAGATCATCAATCGCTTTGAAACCTACCTGTTCAATACCGTCGCGGAAGGGCTTGAGTATCTGGCGCTGGTCGATCATCCCGCCGTCAAGCTCCAGCTTGACACGTATCATATGAACATGGAAGAAGACGACATCGCGGCGGCGATTGTCGCGGCGGGCAGCCGCATCGGGCATTTCCACTGCGCCGACAGCAACCGGAAGCTGCCGGGCGGCGGGCATATTCCGTGGGACGCCGTGAAAAATTCGCTGGACGAGGCGGGGTATCAGGGGGCGCTGGTGATCGAAACGTTTCCCAATCCACAGGCGGAGACGGGGCGAACGGTCAACGTCTGGCGACCGCTGGTGCAGGATTACGACGGCGAGTTGAAGTCCGTGGCGGCGCTTCTGCGCGAGCGGGTCGCCTGATACGAAACAACCGATGAGCGGATGGCACGATCCTCATCCTGAGGTAGTGCCGCCGGATGTACGGATGACAGAGTGAGGCGATTAGAGGAGGGCTTATCGACGAACGGGACAACGGCAACTCCCCGAAAACTCGGTTATTCTTCAGGAGGCAAATTATGCTGAGCACGAAGCGATTTGGATTGCTGAGTGTGCTGCTGGTTCTCAGCTTGATGGCGCTCGGCAGCGTCACGGCGCAGGACGAGGCAGACGAACTCCTCGGTCCGGTCCCCGGCTATGAAACGTGGGCAGACGTCCTCGCCGCCGCGGAGGGCACGACGGTTAACTGGCACATGTGGGGCGGCGACGACAACCTGAATACGGACGTGGACAACGACATCGGGGCGCGCGTTCAGGAGCTTTATGGCGTGACGCTCAACCGCGTTCCGCTGGCGGACACGGCGGATGCCGTCAACAAGCTGTTGGACGAGTCGGCGGCAGGCGTTGAAACCGGCACCATCGACCTGATCTGGATCAACGGCGAAAACTTCCGCACGCTGAAGGATGCCGATCTCCTTTACGGTCCGTGGTCGGAGTCGATCCCGAACGCGCGTTATGTGGACTGGTCAGACCCGGCGCTGGCGTTTGACTTCGGCGTTCCCGTCGAAGGCTACGAGTCGCCGTGGGGACACGCGCAGTTCGTAATGGAATACAACACCGAGCTTGTGGGTGAAGAAGCCCCCAGCACGTTTGAAGAATTGCAGACGTGGATTCACGAGAATCCCGGTCTGTTCACCTACCCGGCGATCCCCGACTTCACGGGCAGCGTTTTCCTGCGTCACCTGTTCTACTGGGCGGCGGGCGGACCGGAGCCGTTCCTGGGCGAGTTCGATCAGGAAGTCTTCGACCAGTACGCGCCCATCGTCTGGGACTATCTGAACGACATCGAGCCGGATCTGTGGCGCGGCGGCGAGACGTATCCTGAGGCGTCGGTGCTGAACACGCTGCTGGCAAATCAGGAAGTCGCGTTCAACATGGGCTACGGTCCGGGCAATGCCGCCATCAATATCAACGAAGGCATCTACCCGGAGACGATCCGCACGTTCGTGTTCGACACGGGCACAATTTCCAATAATAACTTCGTGACCATTCCCGCGAACGCGCCGAATCCGGCGGGCGCGATGGTCGTCGCCAACTACATCTTCTCGGAAGAGTTCCAGCAGGTAATGACCGACCCGGATCAGTGGGGCT
>CALMDI010000006.1 GCA_937864975.1 uncultured Chloroflexota bacterium
ACCTAACGCGCAGACCACGTGATGTATGGATTATCGACTTTGGCACAAGCATGTCAGAAGCAGACGCTGCACTATACCGACGTGTCGCCGGTCGTCACGATTGCCGCCGTCACGAAGTACGGCAATCACCCCTTCAACTATCTCGTGGAGGACAAGAGCGACGAGATTACCTTCAAGTCGGAGGCGTTCATCGAGAGCGTGCGGGCATACCGCGACCAGTTCCTGTCGCCGGTCTATGTTGGCTGGCGACCGGGGTATGCGCCGGCGCAGTTTGCCAAGCTCACCCAACTTCCTGAGGACGTAAACGCCAGCCTTTATGGTGGCACGCCCGGTGAAATTTTCCAGGCATTGTCGGAATCGCTGGCAGCGGCTCCCCATTGGCTCGATTGAGCAGGGACAACCACAATGGTGTTCGCAGCCAAACCGGGAACCCTGGATGTCGTTAAAGTCGTGATGAAAGGGACGGTGACATCGTTCCGCTACCCGCACTTCGTGCAGGGTGTGCAGCCGACCTATGAAATACCGCCGCCCTCCACAATCTATGGGCTGATCTGTGCAGCGACCGGGCAGCTCGAACCGCCCGATGAACTGCGCTTTGGTCTGCATTTCACGTATGAGGCGAAGTTTCGCGACCTCGAACACATCCATCTCGGCACGCCCTACCTTCAGGCAAATCCCTTTCTGCGCGAGCTGCTTTACAACCCGACACTAACGCTCTACATCGCGCCCGTCCGCTATCTGGAAGCGTTCCAAGCCCCCTACTACCCCGTGGCATTGGGACGGTCGCAGGATCTGATGAGTTACGCGCGTCTCCCGAAGCTCGTCGCGCTGCAACAGGCAACCCACGCCTACTTCGAGCATACGCTGCTGCCCTTTAGTTATGCCCCGCGTTTCCAACGAACGGTGGCGGTGACGATGGCGCGCTTCATCGACTCGTCGCGACGACCTCAGTGGGGGAGTTATTCGATCCTGAAAGAACGGTCGGGCTACCCGGATGAAAATGATCCGTCGCGGGCGACCTATGAACCCATCTGGGTGGATCCAGAGGAGATGCTCGGCGATGGCAGCGCGCGCGGAGTCGTTCTGCACCGCTTTGTCGAGTAAAAGGGGGTGAACGCGCGTTGAGGAGACTGCCTTGCTGACAGACCCGATCATGCCGCCGGTTGACCGCGACTTCCACCTCATCCGCGCCAAAAGTACGGGGCAAAAGGAAAGCCTCGTCGAGCATACCTGGTACGTCCTCGCCCGGCTTGCAGACCAGCGGCGGCTGCGACCAACGCTGCCCCTTGAACTCGGCTGCCCCCGTTTCTGGCACTGGGCATACTGGGGCGCGTTTCTGCACGATTTCGGGAAGGCAGCCGCCGGGTTTCAGGCGGTGATGAACGGCACAGCGCGCCGTTGGGGCTTCCGGCATGAAGCCCTTTCACTGGCGTTCGTCGAGTGGTTGTTTCCCCTCAATCATCCTGACCGCATCCCGGTCATCGCCCTCATCGCCACGCATCACCGGGATGCCGCCGAGATTGTGACCTACTACCGACGAAACCCGGATGCTGATCACGCCCAGGACTTGATCGATCAGTTGGAGCCGACGAATGTGCGGCGTCTGTACGACTGGCTGGCAACCAGCGGCTGGGTCTGGGCGCAGGCGCTCGGCTTCAGTCAGGACACGGAAGCTCCGACGCTGCCCGACTTCGAGACGGCAAAAACGCTGGTGGAAAAGCCGACGGCGATTCACCGGGCGGTGGCGGCGCTCGATCAATACAGCAGGCACGTCGCTTTTCGGACCGACGCTGGCGG
This sequence comes from uncultured Chloroflexota bacterium, assembly GCA_937864975.1. GTDB lineage: Bacteria > Chloroflexota > Anaerolineae > Aggregatilineales > Phototrophicaceae > ZC4RG36. The sequence goes on from CALMDI010000006.1 coordinate 1,798, forward strand.
CGCGCTCCAGGGGGCGCTGCTGCGTGGTCTCATTTTGACGGCGGATCATGCAGGTTCCGCGCGGGTCGCCCCATTTACCGCCGCGAGCCTGACGCACGATCGGATCGTGAGCATCCTCGGCGACCGCGAGTTATTCCCGCATCAACGTCAAGCGGCGAATGCGCCCGCCGCTTCGATGCTGCTGATCAGCCCGACCAGTAGTGGTAAAACCGAAGCGGCGCTGCTGTGGCTGGCGCAGCAGCAGGGGCACGACGGGCATCCCGGCGCGCGCATTTTCTATACCCTTCCCTATCAGGCGAGTATGAATGCGATGCGGCTGCGCTTGCAGAAGCTGTTTGCCGATCCAGAAACGGTCGGCTTGCAGCACGGGCGGATGCTGCAAACTCTGTATTACCAGACGCTTGCCAATCATCCGGATTCGGATGTGGCGGCTGCTTTTGCCAAACAACAAAAGGAACTTGCCAGGCTTCATAAGTTTCCGATCAATCTCATCAGTCCCTATCAGCTCCTCAAAGTCCCCTACCAACTGAAAGGCTTTGAAGCGCTCCTGACGCACTTTTACGGTGGACGGTTCATCCTGGACGAAATCCATGCCTACGAACCGGAACGCATGGCGCTCATTCTGACGATGCTGCGCTTCCTGCAGCAAACGTGCCACGCGCGCTTTTTCATCATGACGGCGACCCTTGCGCCGCACGTCCGCGCGGCGCTGCACGCCGCCCTGCCCGGCTTGCAAACGGTGGAGGCAACGCCCGAAACGTTTCAACGCTTTCAGCGTCACCGTTTACACGTTCTGCCGGGGGACTTACTGGCTCCTGACGTGCTCGACCAGATCGTCACCGATGCCGCCACCCGGTCCGTCCTCGTCTGCTGCAACATGGTGCGGCGTGCGTTTGAGGTCTACGAGGCGATCCGGCAGGCGTTGGCTGCGCGTTACCCCGGCGAAGCGTTCGACGTGATTCTGCTGCACAGCCGCTTCAACAGCCGGGATCGCAGCGAAAAAGAGGCGCGCATCCTGAAACAAACGGGCGTGGACGCCGCCGAGCGCGTCCGCACCGTCGTGGTGGCGACCCAGGTGGTCGAAGTGAGCCTGAACATCGACATGGACACGTTGTATACCGAAGCCGCGCCAATGGAAGCCCTGTTGCAGCGGTTTGGGCGCGTCCATCGCGGGCGTCCGCCGGGTCCGCCGTTGGCAGATGTCTATGTCGTGCGCCAACAGCCGGAAAGCGTGAAGATGATCTATTTGCCGGCGCTGATCGAGGCAACGCTCACGTGTCTCGCGGCAGCCGACAACACGGCAATTGATGAAGGTCAGGTCGGCGAATGGCTCAAGCAGGTGTATGAGGGGGAAGCGCTGACCCAATGGCAAGCCGCGTATGACGCCAGTTATCAGGCATTTGAAACCCAGGTGTTCAATCACCTGCGCCCCTTCAACAGCAGCGGCATTGACGATCTCTTTTATCGAATGTTCGATGGGTTAGACGTGCTGCCGGAGGATTTTTATGACGAATACCAGGCGCTTATGCAGGCAGGCAACTACATTGAAGCCTCCAGCCTGCTTGTCCCAATTGCCTGGCGCGACTATGCCCGATTTGAACGAAAAGGCAAAGGGTGGAACGATAAATCGGATGACAGTGACCGCTATCTGCGCGTCGTTCGAGTGCCTTACAGCCCCGAAACCGGGTTAGACCTCGCCAGCGGATTTGCCGATCCCACTCTGGAGGAAGCCGACTAATGACGATTTCAAATTCGGAACCCGCCGTCCATCACCTGATGCACGAGTTCACGGCGCAGCATCTCAAGTTCGTGTGCGAAGCGCGCGCGCCGATTACTTTCGACGCCCAGCCCGGCAAAGCTATTCGCGGCGCGTTGTACCATGCCCTGATCACGCTGTTCAGTCCGAACAACCCGATTCC
>CALMDI010000007.1 GCA_937864975.1 uncultured Chloroflexota bacterium
GCTGCCTCGCGACGGCTCAGAAAGACAATCACGCCCTGCACCAGATCGCTCGTCTCCAGCAGGACGGCGAGACCGCTGCGCCATTCTGCCGCCCCAGAGGCGCTTGCATTCCATGCCGTCAGCGCGCGCAGGTCGGTCGCGACCAGCACCGGGTCGTTGTCCAGCACCCACGCGCCAAGCGGCTCCGCCGGATGCGCGTGATCGCCGCTGCCATTCGTGGCGACCGGCAAATACGACGCGCGGTTCAAAAGCTGCCGCGTAAAAGGATCGACGATCAGGATCACGCCGTCGTCGGCAGCAACCGCGCGTACGATCATTTCAAGCGCGCTGCCAAGCACGCGATCCATGTCCAGCGACCGAGACAGTTCGGACGTAATGCGGTAGAGCGCGTCGAGCCGGTCACGCTCGTCCTGAAGCTCGACCGTGCGTTCCTCGACCCGACGATTCAATTCATCGGCAAACGTGCGAATTTGCGCGAACAGGCGGGCGTTCTGCACGGCGGTTGCGAACTGCGAGGCAACCGTCGTCAATATGCGCTGGTCGTTCAGCCCGAACGCCCGCTTTTCCGTGGTATTCACCAGCGTCAGCACGCCGAGGACTTCGTCGCCCGATATCAGCGGCACGCCAAGATACGCGGTCGCTTCCGGGAAGGTCGACTCAATCTCGAGGGTGCGGCGTGTCGCCTCGATATTGAAGTCTTTGCCCAGCGCCAGCAGGCGACGGCTTCGCAGGATGTAGCCGATCTCGTCACTTCCAACCGGCGCTCCGGGCAGGTAACTGTCGCTGCCATCCCTGACGACCATCGGGAAGGACAGCGTGTCCGACGCGGCATCGTACAGCGCCAGGATCAACTCGTCGGCATTCATGAGCATCGGAAGCTGGTTACGCAGCGTGCCGATCATCGTGTCCATATCCATCGTCGCGGATAGAACCCGGCTGAGGTCGTTCATAATCAGCAGTTCTTCCACGCGCGTCGCCGTCTCGGTCGAGAGGCGCGCGTTCTCAATCGCACCGGCTGCCGTTGCCGCCAGCGCCTGCGCCAGCCGCATGTCGCGGGAAGCGAGCATTCGACGATCCGAGCGCGCGTCGAGGAGCATCAGCCCAATCGGCTGGTCGCGCGCGACGAGCGGGACGAGCATCCGGGCGGCAGCCTGACGCGCTTCCAGCGCCGCCCGCTCCTGCGCGTCACTGTCGTCCGCGTCCCGCTGGACGATCACGACCTTACGGCTGTCCAGCGCGCGCGCGCGCGCCGGATAGTCCGCCAGCGGCATTCGCGTTCCGGCGGCGCGCGCGTCTCCACGGACGCCGTCGCGACTGAGATCAATCTGTAGCTCGAGCACGTTCTCGAACGGGAAGTAAAGCGCGATGGCGCAGTCGTCCATGTCCAGCGCCTGAAGCGTGAGCCGCGCCGCGTTCTCAAACACCTCGTCCAGGTCGAGCGTGAATGAGGTCGCCCGCGCCGCTTCCAGAAGGGTTTCAAGCTCGCGCGTTCGCACCAGTGTCTGTTCCAGCAGGTTGGCATTCTGCACGGCAATCGCCGCTTGATTGGCGACGATCAAGCTGAGATCGATCTGTTCCGGCTCGAACGCCTGCCCCGACTCTGTTCTCTCCAACTCGAACACGCCAACCACCACGCCGCCCACCGCGATCGGAACGACGACGTACGCCGCGACACCCCGCGCCCTCATCTCCGATGCGACTGAGTCGTCCGTTGATTCCGGATGCGACTCATCCAAAATGAGCCGCTGCCCGCTCTGTGTCACGTGTTGAAGCGCCGGACTGGCGGCAAGCCTGATGCCGTGATCGGGTGGGAAGTCGCCGCGCGGGTACGCCACGATGACGCGCGCCCATTGCGCTTCGTGATCGACCATCCACGCGCGCCCGCGATCCACGCCGAGCATCCGGGCAATCTCGCTCAGGGCAATTTCGAGAATATTCTCCATGTCGAGCGACTGCGCCAGCGCCACGGACACCCGGTTGAGCAAACTCAACCGCTGCGTGCGCTGCTGCGCCTGGGCGAACAGACGCGCGTTCTGAATCGCGATGGCGGCAAGGTTGGCGACGCGCTTGAGCAGCGGGCGAAATTCTTCAAACTTCGCCGTATTCTTGAGGTCGCTGCCAAAATGCATCGCGCCGAGGCAGGAGCCGCCCATCAACAGCGGGACGATCAGGCTTGCCTGCTCGCCCTGAAGCTGCCATGCGCGCAGGTCTTCCAAGCCCAGCGTCTGCGACGCCGTAACGCGATAAACGTAATCGTGGCGCTCCGCAATCGTGCGCCCAAGCGCCGTACCTTCCAGCGATGCGCGCCGTTCCGTTTCGATTGTCAGATCGCTGCCCGGCTGCACCGTCGCCGCCAGAATGTCGTAGCCCGCGCCGTCCTCATCCTGCACCGCGACCGTCAGGCGCGAGAAGGCGACCAGCCGCAGCGCGCCCTGTGCCATCGTCTGAATGATCTCGCGCACGTCGAGCGTGCTCGAAATGGCTTCCATCACCTCATTCAGCCGCGCTTCTTCAAGCGCGCTGCGAACGCTCGCTTCGTAGAGACGAATATTTTCAATCGTCGCCGCCGCCTGATGCGCGAAGATTTCGAGCACCTCGATTTCGGCGCGTTCCGGTCGGCGGTTGCTAAACGGTCGGTCGAGACTGATGACGCCAAGCACGCTGCCGTTCGCGCCGTGCATGGGTACGAGCAGCATATCGCCGCTGCGCCAGTCATTCTTCGTCCGCGGATAAAGCGAGCGCTGCGAGTCGAAACTCGTGCTTAAGACATCGACACCCGGCGATTGCCAGTAGCGGAGCTTGTCGAACGGCAGGTAGTAGGACTCGCTGACACGATATTCATCGCGCAGAAGCTTTTCAAGACCCAGAAGCGGCATTGCCTTCCCGCGGCTCGCCTCGAAAATATCCACAGGCATCCCGGCGTGTGCCATCCGCCGCAGCACACCCTCCTGCGGATCAACCAGCGTGATCAAGACGACGTCGAAGCCAACGCTCTGCTGAATGCTGTAGGCGAAGGCTTCCATCATCGACGCCATGTCGGCATTTGCCTGAAGCATCTGCCCCAGCTCGAAGATTTGATTCAACTGCTCGACGCGGCGGCGCAGGCTGTTACTGCGGTCGGTGTGCTGCTGAAACCGCAGCGCGTTGGCATAGCCGAGCGCCGCTTTGGCTGCCAGTGTCGTCAGGAAGGTCGCCGCCTGCGCGTCGAAATGATGCGGCGCGTCGTGGTACAGGTGAACAACGCCGACCGGTTCGTCGCCAAACAGGATCGGCGCTGCCAGCGCCGAGCGCGCCTCAGGGGGGGTCGGCAGCATCTCGCTCCGGCTGTAGTCGTCCACGCGGATGACATCGGAACCGCGTGTCGCCTCATATTCGATGGATGCCAGCGCCGCGGTCGCCAGATCGCCCAACCGCCGCCGAACTTCCGGCTCGGTCGCCTGCTGCCACTCGTCGCGCGGGTGGAACAAGACCAGCGCGCAGCCCGCCGCATCGGTCGCGCGCAGCGCTTCGAGACGGATCATGTCCAGAATCCGGTCGAGGTCGAGCGTCTCGTTCAATTCATTACTGACGCGCGAAATCGCGTCCAGTTCTTGCAGGCGGCGGCTCAGGTTCTGACCCGTCGCCTCGTGCAGCCGGACGCGCTCCAGCGCCGTCGCCAGTTGAATCGCAATCGCCGCCAGCAGATGACGGTCATCCCTGGTGTAGGAACGTCCACGGTTGGCGACACCCAGCTCGCCGAGGCTGCGCTCGCCCACCGCCAGCGGCACGACAATCGCGCGCTTAAGTCCCATCTCCTCGGCAATTCGCCGGAAGTTGGGGCGCGTTTGCATATCGTCCGCGACATTATCCGCCGAGATGGCGCGGCGGGTGAGCGTCATGCTCCAATCAAAATCGGAGTTGTAAACGTCCTGTACCAGCGGCGAGGCAAGCTCCATGCCGTAGACGTGACGCGGTTCGGTCACGAGCGTGCCGCTTTCAGGCGACAGGGTGTTCATAAAAACCAGCGGGCTATCGAGCAGGCGCGCAATCTCGCCAAACGCGGGCTGGAACGAGTCGCCCCCTTCGAGGATCGCGCCCGCCATTTCTGCCACCCGGCGCACGCTTTCCGCTTCGTCGGCGCGGCGCTGCGCCTCGCGGTAAAGCCGCGCGTTTTCGATCATCGCCGCCGCCTGGGTGGCGAAAATCAGGAGGAGCCGGGCGTCCTTCTCGGTGAAGTCGTCGCCCGTCTGCTTATTCGACGCCTGCATCATGCCCAGCCGCCGCCCGCCCGCCGCGAGAACGACGAACAGCGTTTTGGTGACGCCGATGACGTCCATCGTCTCGGCGATATTCGCCTGATGAATCACCGGGTCGGAAGCAACGCGGTTGCTGTACCACGAGTCTTCGGTTTTCCAGAGTTCCTCAAACGCCGTGCCCGGCTTCAATTCAATCGCATAGCTGTCCAGCAGCGCGTCGTCGACGCCGTAGAACGGCGGCTGGCTGACGAGGCGATTTGCCGTTTCATCGTGGAGCAGAATACCGCTCATCTCGACGCCCATCAGCCGCGCGATGCGTCCGTTAATATCCGAAAAGAACTCATCCTCGTGGCTGAGCGCGCCAATCGCATGGGTCATTTCCTGCAAGCCGGAAAGCTCGGTATCGACACGCTGCTCGGTCTGGTACAGGCGCAGGTTCTGGATGACGACCGCCGCCTGCGCCGCCAGCACGCGCAGGTTTTGCACATCGCGGGGGGTAAAGCCGCCCGGCGCGCGCTTGTTGGCGACCTGAAGCAAGCCAATTCGCTCGACGCCGATTTGCAGCGGCATGAGGATCGTATTTGTGACGCCCGCCGCGTGCACCAGCGTCGTCATGTGGAGATTGCTGACCAGCGGTTCGTCGAGTAAATCATTTGAAAGCCAGTAATCCCGCGTCTCGAAAATGTCGCGCTGAGGACTCTCCGGGGGCAGCGGAATGGTGTATCCCTGCACGAGCTGAACCGGCAAGCCGTGGAACGGAGGCTCCGCGACCAGCGCGCGGCGGCGGTCGTCGTAAATGAGCACGCCGCCGATTTCGACGTTCATCAGGCGGGCAATCTGCTCGCCGAGCGCCGCGAAAAACGCGCTTATATCCTGCGTATCGATTTGCCCGCGGGCAATTTGCTGCAAGTTGGCAATATCGTCCAGACGCCGCACCTGCTCGGCGTACAACTCGGCGTTGTAAATCGCCGTCGAGATGGGCGTGCTGACGGCTTGAAGCAGGGCTAAATCTGCCGAACCCAACTGCCCTACGAACAGACTCGCCAGTTCCAGCGTGCCGATGAACCGCTCGCCCATCAGCAGCGGCACGCCGACGTATCCCAGGTAAGGGCTGTCCGCCAGCTTGGGTTGTACCGTCGTCGGGTCGCGCCGGTCGCTCACCAGCACCGGTTTCCGATGCCGCGCGATCCAGCCCGTAATGCCTTCGTCCAGGTGATACGCGCCCCCCGCTTCGGAAAGCGCCAGCACGTAGGCGACATCACCGACCCAGGCGCGCGGTGTGACTCGCTGGTGTTCCTCATCCCACAGCGAAATCTCACCTGCGTCCGCAGGAACGGCTTTGAGAACAATCGTCAGAAGCGCCTGAAGCACCTGTTCGATGCCCAGCCCGACGTTGACCGTCTCTCCAATTTCGCGAATGACCTGCATCGTGAGGGACAGATCCATGACGTCGGCGCTCGACGATGCGCCCGTCAACTCGCGCATGACGACGACCGTGCGCGTCTCATTCCCGGTGGGGATGCGATGCGACGACGCCTCGACCCAACGACCGTTCAACTGGAACGACGTCTGCTGTTCTTTCGCAAAGAGTTGAAGGAAATTTTCGGCAGGCTGCGCGTGCTGCGCGATGAATTCCAGGTCTGGCTCGCCCGCGTCCATATCCAGCCAGCGGCGGGCACTGTCGCTGGCGTAGACCAGGCGCCCGAATTCGCGAGCGACCAGCACGGCATCGCCGCCGGGCGACAGCCCCAGTCCTTCAAACACCTCGGCTTCGGCGGTGGTCTCGTCAACCGGCTGGCGCTGGCGCAGCCAGAGATATAACCCAAGAAAGACGACCAGCCCGCCCATGACCAGAATCGGCGCTAAATCCATCGCGGCTCAACCCCACGACCTGTTCAACGAGTTCACCACGAGGTGACGATGGGCGATGCGCTGCTCTCGCCGCTCACGCCGCGGCGGCGTTCTTCGGCGGCAAGCTCGGTAATTTCGCGGATATCGGCAAACTGGTGCGTGCGCGTCGAAACCATACCGGTCGTCAGCGTCATCAGCGGCGCTTTACGCTCGCCATAGATGGTGTCCGGTACCAGCACGTACCCCCGCTCCCGGTCGATGAACGAATAGTGCTGCCGCACATCTTCGTTAAAGCGTTCGACCAGCCGCTCGCGGACCTTGTCCGCGTCGGTGGCGTGGGTGATGATGATGAAATTATCGCGCCCGGGATGCCCGGCGTAATCGCCGGGAGTGCCGACCGCATCGATGACTTCCCCGATCAGGATCGACATGAAACGGATCACTTCATCGCCCGCCACGAAACCGTATACGTCGGTGAAGGTGTCGAAGCCGTCGATCCTCGCGTCGATATACGTCCACGCCTTGTCGCCGTGCATCAAGTCACGCAGGTGATCTTCGATCAGGCGTCCGGTTGGCAGGTTCGATTTCGAGTCGATCTGCGTCTGCCGCTGCGCGGCGGCGATGGCGTTCTGAACGCGCAGGCGCAGTTCTTCAATGTCGAAGGGCTTGGTAATGTAATCGTCCGCGCCCAATTCCAGCCCGGCGATCTTGTCGCTACGCTCGTCCTTCTGGGTCAGGAAGATGATGGGAATGTGACTGGTGCGGGTCGTCGTGCGAAGCTCCTTGCAGACATCATAGCCGTTCATATCCGGCAGCATGATGTCGAGCACAATCAGATTCGGAAGCTGCTTGCGCGACATCACCAGCGCGTCACCGCCGCGCAGCGCCGCCTGAACTTCGTAGCCCAGACCGCCGAAGTAAATGCGGAGCATGTTCGAAATATCGACGTCGTCCTCGACGACCAGAATTCGCCCTTTATTCATGTCATCCCCCGTCATCCGCCGAGGTCAATCCACACAAAAAAGATGTCACCCTTGTGGCGACCGCCTAGTTTTACTATACAGGCAAACGGGCGAATCACGCGCGGCACGGGCGTTAAGGATTCGGGGAGGAGCCACCAACGGCTCGTTTCGATAAGTGATGGCGTAGTGCTCAGGGAAGTCGAGGGAAAAGCTTAGCGCATGGGCGACCAGACGCGGCGGCTGCGGTGGGCGCGTTCGCGCACGGCGGCAATGTCGGCGTCGGTGACCGGGCGCTCGAATGAGCGGAAACCGGAGAGGCGAAAGCCATGTCGCGCCGCCATCGTGTCGATTTCCTGCACCTGATTTACGCAAATGGATTTACCAACGGTGTAATCTTCGTAGCGGCGTTCGAGCGCGAGGCACATGGTTTCCGCCATGCAGGCATATGCCATGCGCGGCGGAAAGCCAAAGTCGAAACCGAAGTCGACCGGACCGGGCACCTCCACCATGCCGCCTTCGATCACCAGCACGTCATCACGCTCGGCGGCAACGCGCCGCGAGACGTCCCGCGGACGCGCCACGTCGCACACAACCGCGCCCGGTTTCAGGTGCTGCGGCTCGATCACGGCATGGGTCGCGCTGGTGACCGTTAAGATCAGGTCGGCGTCGTAGATGGTATGAATGTCGGTTGTCGCGCAGACGTTCGCACCGTCGGCTGCCAGTTCTTCGCGCAGCGGCTCCAACGCCTCCAACCGCCGCCCGACGAGAATAAGCTGACCGCATTCGTTCGCCAGCAGCCGCGCACATGCCCCGCCCACGGCACCCGTTGCCCCTACCACCGCGACAGTCGCTTCCGGCATGGGAATATCCATGACCCGCGCCGCCTCGGTAATCGCCTCGACGGCAATCGCGACGGTGTAGCTATCGCCCGTGGTTACCGGAATGTCGAGGCGCTTGGCAATGGTCACGCCCGCATCTCCGACGACGGATGTGTAAGCGCCGAGACCCAGAATATTCGCGCCCAGTGCTTCCGCCATGCGCCCGCAGGCGCCAATTTTGCGATAAACCGTTTCGACAGGTAGTGACATCATCGTCGGCGGGGTGAACGGACATGCGATCGGCCAGCCTTTGATCTCGTGTCCCGTGGAGACCGAGCGAATGCCTGTGATTTCGGAGAGATAAACCGGTGGGAAGAAGCGTGAGAAAAAGTTGATCTGCCGCTCGGTCAGAAGGCTGCCGAGGAACGGGAATTTGTGCTGAACGTCTTTCTTGATCTGGATGGGGTGAATTATGAACGCGAACGTGTCCGTCATCACTTTTTGCACCTTTCGTCCTGTTCCTCTAGCTCCTCCTCCCGCCG
>CALMDI010000008.1 GCA_937864975.1 uncultured Chloroflexota bacterium
CTTCGGTAAATCCGAGCGCCTGATAGCGGCGCAACTGGCTGACCAGCAGCGGCTCGGTACCAAAGCGCAGCAGCGATTTTTCGCGCAGGGGCCACATACGCGACGACGCGCCGCCCGCCAGCACAATCAAGACAGGCGTCTCCGCCATCGGCTTGCTCCTCGCATCGGGGAAATGGGGCACAGTCTAGCGTAGGCGCTGAACAGAAACAAGCGAGCCGCCGCCGACGGATTTGTGGCTCTAATGGCTCTAGTTGGTTCTACTGACATGAGCGCTCTAAAGTTAATCTGGAATCACGTATCAATCAGCATGTGCGGTGGGAAACCAATGGCAGATTCAAACGGCGTATACAACGGCGGCAATTCGCAGGGTGAAACCGGCACTGTTGCCCTGAAGCGCGGACTGGCGCAGATGTTGAAGGGCGGCGTGATTATGGACGTGGTCACGCCGGAACAGGCAAAGATCGCGGAAGACGCGGGCGCGGCGGCAGTCATGGCGCTGGAGCGCATCCCGGCGGATATTCGCCTGCATGGCGGCGTGGCGCGCATGAGCGACCCCGACCTGATCGACGGCATCATGAACGCGGTCACGATCCCGGTCATGGCGAAGGTACGCATCGGGCATTTCGTGGAAGCGCAGATTCTCGAATCGATTGGTATCGATTATATCGACGAGAGCGAAGTCCTCACGCCTGCCGACGAAGCGAACCACATCAACAAGCACAAATTCAAGGTACCGTTCGTGTGCGGCTGTCGCAACCTGGGCGAAGCGCTGCGCCGTCTGAACGAAGGCGCGGCGATGATTCGCACGAAAGGCGAAGCAGGCACGGGCGATGTGGTCGAAGCCGTGCGTCACGCGCGCTCGGTCATGGGCGACATTCGCCGCCTGACCGCGATGGACGCCGACGAAATGTTCACATTCGCGAAGGAAATCGGCGCGCCGTATGACCTGGTGGTCGAGACGGCGCAGCTGGGTCGCCTGCCGGTCGTGAATTTCGCCGCGGGGGGTGTTGCCACGCCCGCCGACGCCGCGCTGATGATGCAGCTTGGCGTGGACGGCGTATTTGTAGGCTCCGGCATTTTCAAGAGCGGCAATCCCGCGCAGCGCGCGAAGGCGATTGTCGAAGCCGTCACGCACTTCGACAACCCGGACGTGCTGGCGCGCGTCAGCCGCGGGCTGGGCGAAGCGATGGTCGGGCGGACGGTCGCAACCATGCCCGAAGGCGAGCGCATCGCGAGTCGAGGCTGGTAACAGGTACAACGCTGTAGCAAGGGATGACGAGGGCGGGTTCAAATGAACCCGCTCTTTTTATGTCGGGTTGGCGACGAGAGGTACGATCTGGATGCGACTGGCAAACCGCTTCATGTCGGCTACATTTTGGGTTAGCAGCGTATCGATGCCATTGACCAACATCGTCGCGACGATATTGGCGTCGTGAATTTGTTTACCTGCGGTGGGAAATTCCTCAATTCGTTCCAAAAGCTTATCCGTAACTGTCTCGGTGTCATCAGCGATGCGAAAGACAGATCGCATATCGCTCACTTTATCTCGCAATTGTTGGGCGGACAACGGCGGCAGCAGCATCCCCGGACGGGTAACCTGAACGCCATATTCCCTAATAATCTGCCGACTAATCCACAACTCAAAGCCGTCTTGCCTTGCATTCTCAACCAATATCTTTGCTTCAATGTGAAGCGCTATGGAGCTGTGAATCGAGCGCAGCAGCACATTCGTATCGACAAACCCCTTAGCGCCCGTCGTCGTCATACCAATCCTCACGGCGCGGGGAAAAATCGCCGACAACCGGCGTATGATCAATCATCGCCTCAAAGAGGATTTTCCATTCTTTAAAGCTCAGTTCGCGCTGTCGAGCGACCTGCTGCAGGTGCGCGATGAGCGCGCGCTGCTCAACAGGCGTTAGCTGCTCTGCCAAACGCACCACGTCGTCGTAAGTGACATCTGCCATCGTACCCTCCTCTGCTGCCCTTATTATAGGACAACTGTCGAGCAGATCGACAGCCTGCATGACAGCCGATTCTAACAGAAGTCTATCGTTTCAATAGCGAAACATGACTCCACAAACACCGCTTTTTGTGGCACAATTAGAACAAATATTCTAGGAAATGAGGGCGAACATGCAGCAAACACGCACCCCTGTTTTGTCGAATGCCCTGACGTGGCTTGAGCTTACCTACAGCAGCCTGAAGGCTGATAGTCTCGTTATTTTTGGCGTGATCACACTGGTGATCGCGCTGCTGTGCGCCGGAGCATATCAGGAAGCCGTCTGGCAGGCGAGCCTGTCGCTGAGCCTGACGCCGCCACAGGAACCGACCGTCATGCGGATTGTCGATCTGGTGAACCAGTATGGGCTGGGCGTGCTGGTGGCAATCTGCTACTTCAGCAACGTGACCGACTCGGGCACGCGGCGCGAAATGCTGGTCGACGTGGTCTGTATCACGGCGGGCGTGCTGCTGCCGCAGCTCGTGTTTCACGGCACGACGGTCTGGACGTTGCAAGACCTGATCGCGGCGAACAACCTCAGCGTTGGCAGCGCGGTGGTGAGCGCTCTGAACCTGGAATGGCTGGTCGTGTGGGGATTGTCGATGAGTCTGGTCGGGCTGGCATTCTGGGCGCGGCGGATCGTCCGCCGACCGGAAGCCCGGCGATAAGCATCAGGCATTCACGAAACAGTCTGGCGCGGACTGTTTTTTATTCCCAATACCTTTCAGCAGGAAGTCTATCCTGCCCCGGATTTGTTAATACGACAGAACGACCTTGACGACCTCTTCCGGATGCTCGTCAATCAAGGCGTATGCCTCGGACGCCCGTTCAAACGGGATGCGATGCGTAATCATGTCGTCCGTACGCAGGACGCCGCTCAGCAGCAGTTGAATGATCGTGCGGTGAATGCGCGCGCGATCCCACATGGGTGCGTCGCGGTGCATGTTGTCCCACGATCCCATGCTGCACAGCAGCGTCACGCGGTTGTGATGAAATTCCTCGCCCAGATGGAGCGCGCTCGCCCCGCCCTGATAGTAGCTTGCCGCCACCACAGTTCCACCTTTACGCACCGTGCGAATCGCCTCGTTCAGCGCGGCATAACTGCCGGACAGCTCGATGGCAACGTCCGCGCCGCGCTCTGGAGTGCTCGATTTAATTTCGTAGCTGACTTCGACGGCAGAGGGATCGTAGGTCTGATCCGCTCCGAAGCGCGCCGCCAGCTCGCGCCGCCTCGGAATCAGATCGACCGCATCTACCCAGCTTGCGCCGTTCAGCTTCGCCAACTGCACCGCCAGCAGTCCAATCGCGCCCATGCCAAAGATGGCGATGCGGTCGCCCACCTTGACGTGCGCGTCGTGGATGGATTGCAGCGCGACCCCGGCGAGCGCGAGAAAGATGCCCTGGTCGGGACTGAAGCCCTCTGGCAGCGGCGCGGGCGAGCCGTACCAGCCGCGTGAATGAATCGAGAAGGTTTGCGTGTCCCGGTGGTTGAGCGGCATATGCACCAGATCGCCCACCTTATGCGTGGTCACGTCCGAACCAACTTCTGTCACGCGCCCGACCCATTCGTAGCCCAGCTTTGTAGGCTGCTCGGACACGTCCTTTTTCGGGCGAAGCAGCCGCAGGTCGCGGTCGAATTCCTTGGTCAGGAACGCCGTAGTACCACGATACCCACTGAGTTCCGTTCCATGACTGATACCGCTCAGCAGCGCCTGCGCGCGGATTTCATCGGGCTTGAGCGGCGCTTCTTCATACGGAATATGGATCAACTGGCGTGGTTTCTGAACAAACAGCTCGCTCGGCATCGCGTGAACTCCGCTTATTAAAGTAAGGCTTCGCGAAACGATAGTACGGCTGCGCTCGCAAATTTGCCACATCCGCGGCGTTTACGAGCGTACGTTAAGCGTCGGTTTAGCACGCCTCGGTGGACGAAACATTCTCCTCTATAATAGCGTCTGTAGTACAGTGGTTTTAAGGACATCCGAAAGACTCGTTGAATGGCAGCAAAATCGCCGCGCCGGGTTCAGCCCGCGCGACCGCGCAACCCGTATATGCCCTACACGCAGCCGATGCGCCCGGTGCGCGCTGCGTCGCGGCGTCCCGCGCCGCGCCAGGTACGCCCGATTGCCGTCGCGCCTGCTGCCTACCCTGTGCCGAACACTGCCCCGGCTCCGATACCCGCCGCATCGCGCCCGCTGCCCGCGCGGCGCAAGCCTGCCGCGCGCGGCAAGCGTAAAACGTGGTGGCTTCTGGTGCTCGGCAGCGGCGTGGTGACGTTCGCGCTTGCCGCGTGCCTGATCCTGTCGCTCGGCGCGGTCATGCTTTACGGCAGCGGCAAAATCCTGCCCGGCGTTCAGACGGCAGGCATCGCGGTGGGGAATTTGACCGAGGCGGAAGCGTCGCAAGTGCTGGCGAGCACGTGGGCAAGCCGCGGCGTCATCCTGAGCGACGGCAGCCGCAGCTTCCCGGTCGATGCGAATCTGCTCGGCATCTCCCTCGACGCGGACGCCACGGCGCGCGCCGCGATTCAATACGGGCGCTCCGGCGGCGGGATTGTCGCGGCGATACGCGCGCTCGCGGGTCCGGTTCAGGTCGATCCGATTCTGGAAGTGAATGACGCCGCGGCGCTCGATGGCTTGCGGGCGCTCGCGCCGCAGATCGATCAGCCCCCGGTGAACGCAGGGGTGCAGGTCGTCAACGGGCGCGTGCAGGAACGCCCCGCTCGTTCGGGTCGCGCCGTGGATGTGGGCTTGACCGTCGCGCAGTTAGACCGCAATCCGGCGCGCGAACTGGCAGACGGCACGATTGACCTGGCGATGCAGCCCCTCGCGCCTGCCGTGACGGACGCGGGCGCGCTGGTCGCGGCGGCTTCGGCGCTGCTGACCGACACGCTCGACATTCGCGCCTTCGACCCGATTGAGGACGACACGCAAATGTGGTCGGTGCCGCCGGAGCAGTGGGGCGAATGGCTGACGGCAGTTTCTGACGAAAGCAGCCCGACGGGACTCGACCTGCGGTTGGACGAGAACGCGCTGGAACGCTATTTATCGTCGCGCGAAGCGGAACTTGAAACGGGCGAGTACGTGAAGCTGGACGAAGCGATAGGCGCGCTGCAGCAGGCGGTTGGCGGCGGGCAAACCGACGCCGTGGTGCGCGTTTTTCACGAGGACACGCAGCATACCGTACAGCCCGGCGAGACGATTATCAGTATCGCGTGGGATTACGGCGTGCCCTACCCCTGGATTCAGGATGCCAATGCCGGAATTGGCGACAGCGTGAGCGTCGGGCAAACCATCACGATTCCGTCGCCGGACACGTTCATGGAATTTGAGCCAGTCTATGGCAAGCGGATCGTGGTCAGTATCAGCCAGCAGCGGGCGTGGGTGTACGAGAACGGCAATCTCAAGTGGGAGTGGCAGGTCAGCACCGGCATAAGCTCCAGCCCGACGTGGCCCGGCATTTACCAGATCATCTCGCACGAGCCAAACGCCTACGCGGGTCTCTGGGATTTATGGATGCCGAATTTTATGGGCGTCTATCGCCCGGTTCCCGGCGCGGAACTGACCAACGGCTTCCACGGGTTTCCAACCCGCGGCGGCAGCCAGCTCCTGTGGACGGACAGCATCGGCACGCGCGTGACCTACGGTTGTATCCTGTTGAGCAACGAGAACATTCAACTGCTCTACGATTGGGCGGAAGAAGGTGTCGTGGTGGAAATTCAGGCGTAAGGCGGCGGGCAGCTTCGAAGCTGACCGTTTCTTTTCTAGCGACGCCGCTTGATGTCGCCTGTCGGGCGGAAACGAAGCGCCGACCACGTGTCGTCTACGGAGATAATCGCAATTCCCTCGTTCCCGGTGCGCGTCACGGCATCCCAACCCACGTCACGCGAGATGTCGGTTTTGATCTTCGAGGTCTTTTTCGGATACGTGAACCAGAGCATCCCGCCGGGTTTCAGCGCGTCCACCGCCTGCGCCGCAATCTGATCGACATCGGCTTTGTTCAGAACGAAGACCTGCACGACGTCGAAATGACCGTCCGGCGACGTTTTCACGTCCACGTCTGGCGGCAAATTGCCAAGCTGCTCCCAGAAGCCTTCCGGTGCGTTCCAGACCAGCACGCGATGTCGCGGTTTGATCCCCAGTCGTTTCACCAAAGATGAGTCTGCCATCGAACACGCTCCTCGCCGCGAGTCGCAACGATCCATTCACGCGAAGTTTAACGCACTTCGCCGCGAACTAGAGATAGACTATAAATCCTCATTTGCATCGACCCTGACCCGCTGTAGAATTCAGGTGTTGGCGACTATCACCAAAAAAGAGGTCGATTTGTTATGCAAATCCTCCACCTGAAGTGGACGACCTTGAGAAGTTATCTCGCCTGCACGCTGCGCGAATGGGGACTGACTTCCCTGCGTCGCGGCGATCACGAGCGCGCGCTGCGTGAATTCGACCGCGCGATCTTGCTCAGCCCCGATAGTTGTTTTCGAGCCTTTGCCGGGCGCGGCTTTGCCCGCTACAAACTGGGCGATTACGTCAGTGCGTTGGCGGATTACGACGCGGCGATTGCTCTGAACCCCCATCAGGCGGGCGTCTACGTCAACCGCGGGCTAACGCACTATGCGCTCGGAAATTTTGTCGATGCCCTCGGTGATTACAACATGGCAATTTACCTGCGCCCGGACTGCGCGGCAGCTTACAACAACCGCGCGCTGGCGGACGAGGCACAGGGGAACCTGACCGGCGCGATTGCCGACTATACGCACGCCCTCGCCGTCGATCCGACCTATGCGGTAGCGTATAGCAATCGCGGCTACGCACGTTTCGATTGGGGCGACCTGCGCGGCGCGCTGGCGGATTTACAATCGTATCTCCGACTTGGCGGCGGGCGCAGCGGCGATCAGGCGAAGATCGAGGCGAGCATCGCGCAAATTCGAGGGCGGCTGTACGGCAGCGCCTAAAACGCCTTCACGATGAATAAGGCGACCTTCGCGGTCGCTTTTCGTTTGGATTCGGGCGCGACGAACCGGTCATTGGCTCTTGACCGCGCCGCCAGTCTGGGCAAGGATACGTAGGATGGGCATCGTGCCCCATTGTATTCGACACCTACTGGAAGCAATGCATGAAGATCGGCGTCCTCGCGCTGCAAGGCGCGTTTATCGAACATCAGAAGATGCTGCAAACCTTAGGGGCAGAAACCGTTCAGGTGCGCCTGCCCGAACAGCTTGACGACCTGGACGGCTTGATTATTCCCGGCGGTGAAAGCACGACGATTGGCAAGCTTGCCACGGAATATGGACTGGTCGAGCCGCTGCGCCGGTTTGCGAGCGCCAAGCCGACGTGGGGCACCTGCGCCGGGATGATCTTCCTGGCAAAGGACATCGGCGTCGACCGCCAGCCCCTTCTTGGCTTGATGGATGTCAAGGTCAACCGTAATGCCTTCGGGCGGCAGATCGACAGCTTTGAAGCAGACCTGCCGATTCCCGCGATTGGCGACGAGCCGTTCCACGCGGTGTTTATTCGCGCGCCGATCATCGCGGAAACGAACGGCGACGTGGATATTCTGGCATCGCTGAGCGACGGTCGGATCGTGGCGGCGCAGCAGGGACATCTGCTGGCGACGGCATTTCACCCGGAACTCACAGACGACACCCGGCTCCATGCTTACTTTCTGGACATGGTCGCGGAGCGCGAATAAGCCGCGCGTAAATTGCCCGTAAATTCCGTCAATTTGCCGTATACAATTTGGCTTGACGTGCTACAATTCGCGCGCTTTGCTATACAATGACAATGCACATTCTTGTCCGCGATCCTACTCAGGTGAGAGACAACATGAGCTACGACCGCTTCAAAAATCAGGTGGACTTCACCGACGACGACGACCTGCTCGACGAGGAAGACCTCGATGATGAAGAGCTTGACGTCGAGGCTGAAGATGAAGACCTCCTGGACGAGCTGGACGACGACCTTGAAGAGGAAGACGATTTCGAAGACGAAGAAGACGACGATTTCTTCGAGGACGACGAAGACGACTTCGAGGATGACGACCTCGACGACGAAGACGACTTCGAGGATGACGACGACCTTGAAGAGGAAGACGACTTCGACGACGAGGACGACGATTTCTAGGCGCGTGTAAGGTCGCCGGTTACGAACGGAACAGCCCATGCGAACGCTTGGCGCGCTTGCGGTCGTCTTTGGAGTCGCTGTGGTAAGCGTCCTCGCGCAGCAGCCCGCCCCGGAAGCTGTGTCTGTCGGTCTGGTATCCGTCCGTAACGGGGGTTTGCTGACCTATGTGACCGGCGGTCAGTATCTGGTCGCCGCCGACGGCGCGCAGCTTCAGCTTTACGACGTAAGCGCGCCGCAGAACCCGCGGGATGTAGCCACCATCGCGCTCGACGCCG
>CALMDI010000009.1 GCA_937864975.1 uncultured Chloroflexota bacterium
CGGAAGGCGAACGCATCGCGCCCTATCGTCCAGTCGTCATCGCGCAGGACATCGAGCGCAGTGTCGCCATGCAGATTATGGAAGAAGCCCTCACCCTGCCCGGCGTCGCCGTCGACGATGCCGCCGTGCGCGAGTATCCCACGGGCGAGCTCACGTCGCATATCATCGGCTACATGGGACGTATCCCTCAGGAGCAGGAGTTGGAACTGCTGGAACAGGGCTACGATCCCGCCTACGACCGCATCGGCTATGCGGGCGTGGAAGCCTATCTGGAAGCGGTGCTCGCCGGGCAGCGCGGCTTTGAGCTGCGCGAGGTCGACGTCGCGGGTCTGCCCATCGGGCGCGTCGATTACCGCGACCCGGTTGCCGGGCAGAATGTTCGCCTGACGATTGACGTCGATTTGCAGCGCGCCGCCGAGCAAGCCCTGCGCGACCGCATCGCCCGCTTAAATGCTGAATCCGCGCGTATTGTCAGTCAAACGGGCGTGGTCATCGCCATGAACCCCAGCACAGGTGAAATCCTGTCGATGGTCAGCTATCCGAGCTACGACAACGCCCGCTTCGCCCGCGTGATCGACGTGCCCTATTACCTGGATGTCACGTCCGACCCGCTGCGCCCGCTCTATAACCAGGCGATTAGCTCGCTTTACCCGCCCGGCTCGGTCTGGAAACTGCTAACGTCCATTGGCGTGCTTCAGGAAAACGTGATCGCCCCGGAATCCACACTTAATGATCCCGGCTCGCTGACGCTGCCCAACCGTTACGCTCCTAACGACGCCGCCGCCGCGCAGACCTTCGTGTGCTGGCTCGATCAGGGGCATGGCAACCTCAACCTGATCGGCGCTATCGCCCAGAGTTGTGACGTGTATTTTTATCAGGTGGGCGGCGGCAACCCGGAGCTTTCCCCCGCGCTTCTGCGCGAGGGCGGTCTTGGGATCGACAACCTGTTCCGCTACGCGACCGCGTTTGGCATCGGCTCGGAGCTTGGGATCGAGCTTCCCGGCGAAAATGGCGGGCGTATGCCAGACGGCGACTGGAAGCGCCGCAATTACGGCGAAAGCTGGTCGACCGGCGACACCTATAACGCCGCCTTCGGGCAGGGCTACGTCACGTCAACCCCGCTCCAACTGATTAACGCGGTGGCGGCGATTGTCAACGGCGGCACGCTGTTCCGTCCAACCGTCATCGAAGACTACCTGGACGCGCAGGGCAATGTTACGCAGCCCTTCGAGCCGGACGTTCTCCGCACGCTCAATCTCGATACGCTGGACGAAGGCGAGCCGATTGTTCTGCTCCCGGTGGAAGACATGATTATGAAAGGCGAGACCAGCCTCGCCTGCACCTGCGAGCCGACCAGTGAATTCTACAATCCCGTTCGCTGCAATCCGGACACTTACACCAATACGGTCGACATCAATCCCGACCCCTTCCTGTCCGAGCCGACCCCCTACCGGGTTTCGCTGCCGCCCTACTACCAGTTCAGCACGCCCATCTGCACCGACTTGCGCTTCGACACCGATTACACACCGCCGTTCGTGGACACGCGCAATTTCCAGTACGTGCAGGAGGGTATGAGGCAAACGATCACCGTCGGCACGGGCATGGCGGCGGACTTGCCCTACATCACCGTCGCCGGGAAGACTGGCACGGCGGAATACTGTGACGATATCGCCCGTCCCCTGGGCTTGTGCGTGCCGGGGAACTGGCCCGCGCACGCCTGGTTCGCCGCGTATGCGCCCTATGAAAATCCCGAAATCTTGATCGTCGCCTTCGTCTACAACGGCGGCGAAGGCTCGGCGGTGGCGCTGCCGATTGTGCGCGAGACGATGGAAGCCTATTTGCGCCTTCAAAACGAGCGCGGCGAGCCTGTTGGGCAAGCCCCGCAGCCAACCACCGTCTCGCCGTCCATCCCCCCCGCCCCGGCTGACGAGCCGCCGTCTGACGAGACAGGAGCGTAAGCCACGCGATGCGCCTTGCGCTGACCGAGGAACAACGCGCCACGCTCGCCTACTGGGTTCCGGCGCTCGCCGCCGGGCTGGTGACGTGGCTTGTCGTGCTGCTGGTCGGGCAAACCCCGCTCATCCGCGCGTCGGCGCTGGCGCTGGTCGTCGTCGGCATGGCGCTCATGCTGCGCCGCTGGGGCGCGCCGCTGGCGTTCCTCGGCGGGCTGGCGTTCGCCTTTAGCCCCGCCTTCTGGTCGCAAACCGGCGGCAGCCCGGATCGAGTCAGTCTGCCGGTCATCCTCGGCGGGCTGGCGCTCGCGGGGGTCGGCGCTGTCCTTGCCGCCCGCGCGACACGCCGCCCGGCGCTGTCGCTCATCCTCGGCTTGTTCATTTTCGCCCTGCTCTTCCTGGGCGTCTTGGCTGAACCGCGCTCCCTCCGTCTGACGACCCTGCTGGCGGCATGGACGCTGTATCTGCTGGTGGACGGTCTCCTGCTCGCCAACCCGCGCCCCGACGAAGCGCCACCCGAAAGCCTCCGCCTGCGGCATACGCTTGGCATTCTGCTGCTGCTCGTGGCGGGGGTTGCCAACGATCCCCTGTTCACGCTGCTCGTCCCCGCCGTCAGCCTCGGCTGGTTTCTGTCGGCGTCGCCGGTGCCGCGCCGTTACTGGCTCGTTCTGCTCATTCTGTTGGGTATCGGCGTTCGCGGCATCGTCTTGCAGTACGTCGATGATGGCTGGTGGCTCTACCCCGCCACCCGCGCCGAAGCATCGGGCTTGCGGATGCCTTTTCTTCTCGCGGACGGCTGGCGTGCCGCATCCCGCTGGATTTACCTGTTCGGCTTGATGATCGAGCAGTTCACGCCCGTCGGCTTGGTGCTGAGCGTCGTCGGGCTGTCGCGTCTGGCGCGCTGGTATCCGACCCTCGGCGTGGTCATGATGGTCGCTTATGCCACCTACTTTGTCTTCGGATTGGTCTACTTCGGGCGCGACAGCGCGGTTCTGCTGCTGCCCCTGCTGATGATTCAAACGCTCTGGATCACCTACGCCGTTTATTCGCTTGGACAGTGGCTCCAGCGCGGCGCGTCGCCGGTTAGCTACGTCGCGCGCTGGCTCGCGCCTGCCGCCTTCATCCTTCTGCCGCTCTTCCTGCTCCTGCGAATTGCAGGCGTCATTTGACCGTATTGCTCGCGCAAACGCCTGAAATAACCGATTCGTACCGGATTCAGACAAACTTCTAACCATGAGGGAGCGCTTGTTTAAGGCGCTCTCATGCGGTAGCGCGCTTAAAGAATTCATGTATAGTATGGGATGTTACCGTTTTGAAACATCATAGTCATTTGCAGGATACGCTCGTGACAGGAACCGGTACGATGCGCGGCGAACAGACGGTCGCCATAAAAGGCGTGCAGGACGGCTTGCTGGTGACAATCAGCCCGACGGAAGAGTGGTCTGTTTTGACGACCGAACTGTCGGCGAAGATCGATCAGCAGGCGTCCTTTTATTCTGGCGCGCGTGTAACACTCGACGCGGGCGAGCGCCCCGTCCCAAAAGATCAGTTGATGGGTCTTAAGGCGTTGCTGGAGCGGCGCGGCATTATCCTTTGGGCGGTCTCGACGGAGAGCCAGACGACGATTGACGCCGCCATCGCGCTCGACCTTCGCACCAGCAACGTCACCGCGCAGCCCTCGGCGCGCGCGGAAACCTACGATGATGGCGTCGCCAGCACCTTCTCGAACGTCGATGAAGACGGCACGACCGGTATCATGATCCGTCGAACGCTGCGCTCCGGGCGTATTGTCCGAAGCCAGGGGCACGTCGTCGTGTTCGGGGACGTCAACCCCGGCGCGGAAATTATCGCGGGGGGCGACGTGATCGTGTGGGGGCGGCTGAGCGGCAATGTCCACGCGGGCGCGAACGGCGACGAAAATGCCGTCGTCTGCGCGCTCGATATGATCCCGACGCAGCTTCGGATTGCCGGGCATATCACCACGTCGCCGGACGAGAAGCGGCGCAAGCCGCGCCCGGAGACGGCATTTATACGCGATCATCGCATCGTGGTCGATCAGTGGAAATAGCGCGTCCGCGCCTCGCGCCGTCAATGGCACGACTTGAAAGGAACGTCGTTTATGGGGGCTAAAGTAGTCACTGTCACATCGGGCAAGGGAGGCGTGGGAAAGACGACGACGACCGCCAACCTCGGCGTCGCGCTCGCGCGCATGGACAAAAAGGTGGTCGTCATCGACGCCGATATCGGTCTGCGTAACCTGGACGTGGTGATGGGCTTGGAGAACCGGATCGTCTACGATCTGGTCGACGTCATCGAAGGGCGCTGCAAGCTGCGTCAGGCGATGATTAAGCACAAGCAGTTCCCGGAGCTGTATCTCATTCCCGCCGCGCAGACCCGCGACAAGAGCGCGGTCAGCCCGTCGGACATGATTCAGCTGACCGACCAGCTTCGCAATGAATTTGACTTTATTCTGATCGACTCGCCCGCGGGCATCGAGCGCGGCTTCCGCAATGCCGTCGCCGCTGCCGACGAAGTTCTGATCGTCACGAACCCGGAAGTTTCCGCCGTACGCGATGCCGACCGCATCATCGGCTTGCTCGAAGCCGAGAACAAGGGACCGGGGCAGTTGATCCTGAACCGCGTCAAATCGGACATGGTCAAAAAGGGCGAAATGCTTTCCGCCGACGACGTGACCGACATTCTCGCCATCCGGTTGATCGGCATTGTGCCCGAAGACGAAGGGGTCATCCCTGCGTCCAACAGCGGCAACCCGGTCACGCTCAACGAAAACTCGCGCGCGGGAGCAGCTTTCCGCGACATTGCCCGCCGTTTGATGGGCGAAAATATCCCGCTGGTGCCGGTTGAGGAGAATGGCGGCTTCCTCAAGCGCCTGTCCCGGCTGTTCGCCGGCAGCAGCAACGGGTCATAAAAGGGGGAATGACCTTATGGTGAGCTTTCTGGATCGTTTAATGGGGCGCGCCCCGGCAAAAGGCAGCAGCAGCAAAGCCAAAGAGCGCCTTCAGTTCGTCCTGGTGCATGACCGCATCAACCTGCCGCCGGAGCAATTGGACGCGATGAAGCAGGAAATTCTGGCGGTTATCTCGAAATACGTCTCGGTCGATGCCACCAACGTCGATATCGCCTTGCAGCAGCGCGACCGCGACAGCTTGCTCGTCGCCGAAGTGCCGTTCAAGAAGCGGCGCGAGGGCATCGAGCAGGACGACCCGGCGTACCAGCTTTCCAACGTCGAGGAAGAGACCGAGCCAACCAACGCCGCGCCTCAGCGCAGCAGCGCCGGGAACGCGACGAAGACGACGCGCCGCCGCAAGAGCTAAGCCACGCTTTCAATCGGTCGCCCGGTTCGTTATAATGTCCGACCGTAGGCACGGTACGAGACGGATTCGGGCACCCATTCGCTTATGACCACGTCCAGACATAGCTGGCGGCAGTTCGATTTTCTCCTGTTTGGGATCACCCTGCTGCTCACCGTCTTTGGCATCCTCATGATCCACAGCGCCACGCGCGACGCCATCGACCCTGACCTGATTAGCCGCGTTCCAGACCAGATTCGCTACACCGTCATCGGCGTCGTCGTTCTGTTTGCGCTGGCGCTGGTCGATTACCGCCTGCTCGGCGGCTTGCACCAGTGGCTGTATATTGCCATGCTGGGGCTGCTCATTCTCGTTCAGTTCTTCGGCGTCGAAGGTGACGCGGGCGCGCAAAGCTGGATTAACATCGGTATCCGCATTCAGCCATCCGAGATCGCCAAAATTCTGATTATCATCACGCTAGGGCATTACCTCGCGAAAAACTACGAGAAAATGGATCGTGTCTCGACGGTTATCAAGTCGCTGATCCACATTGCCCCGCCCGCGATCCTGATCTTTATCCAGCCCGACCTGGGTATGGCAATCGTGTTCGCGGTCATGTGGCTCGTGCTGGTCTGGGCGGCGGGCTTGCGCCTCAAGCACATCGCCATGTTCCTGCTCATTATCTCCATCTCCGCGCCGTTCACGATCCCGCTTGCGTGGGCGCAGATGGAACCCTACCAGCGGTCGCGCATCACCTCGTTCCTCGCGCCGCAGAGCGACCCCGACGCCTATTACAACATCAATCAGGCGATCATCAGCATCGGCAACGGCGGCTTGATCGGTCGCGGCTACACCTACGGCACGCAGAATCGCTGGCGCTTCCTGCGCGTGCGCCACACCGACTTTATCTTTAGCGTGATCGCGGAAGAATTCGGCTTTGTCGGCGGCATGACGGTCATGGTCCTGATCGGCGTTGTCATTCTGCGTATCTTGCGCGGCGCGCGGCAGGCGGCGGACGCCCTCGGCTCGCTGATCTGCTACGGCGTCGCGGCGTTCATCTTCTTTCAAACGATCGTGTCCATCGGCATGAATTTGAGTCTGATTCCGGTCACGGGCTTAACGCTGCCGTTCATCAGTTCGGGCGGTACGTCGCTGCTGTCCACGCTCATGGGCATCGGACTGGTCGAAAGCGTCATCATGCGCCGCCGTCGCCTGGCATAGCTGACGAGCAATCAGCAAATAGCCGTTAGAAAGTCGGTGTATTGGGCTTCAGCTTCAACACACCCCCTCCTCTAATTCTCTCTGGAGAGGGGCTTGAAAACCAACTGCCTTTAACCCTCTCCCCTTGTGGGTACTGAGGGGGTCGAGCAAAGCTCGACCGAAGTTCCCACCGTTGGTGGGAACCCCCGCGCAGGTGACACGAAGTGCCGGGTGAGAGGAAATTGAAATCTCTGTTTCTCTGTCCCTCTGTTGCTCTGAGTTAAGTTGTTCTTGTGTTTTTTGCTAAAAGCTAATGGCTAAATGCTGATAGCTATTGTTCAGGAGTACCCTTCGTGACCGACAACTCCCCGCGTCCCGTTCGCACGCGCTTCGCGCCCAGCCCCACCGGCTCACTGCACATCGGCGGGCTGCGAACGGCGATGTTCAACTGGCTGTTCGCGCGCCATCACAATGGTCGCTTCATCCTTCGCGTCGAGGACACCGACCAGAAGCGCTACGACCCGCAAGCGCTCCGTATTCTCATGGAAGGGATGCGCTGGGCGGGTCTCGATTGGGACGAGGGACCCGACGTCGGCGGACCGTATGGACCCTACATCCAGTCAGAGCGCCTGACGCTGTACCAGAAATGGGCGCAGTGGCTGGTGGACAACGACAAGGCGTATCCGAGCTACGAGACGCCCGCCGAGTTAGAGGCGATTCGCAAGGATCTGGAATCCCGCAAATTGCCACCCGGCTACAACCGCCAGCACCGCGACCTGACGCCGGAGCAGCGAGCGGCGTTCGAGGCGCAGGGGCGCAAGCCGGTCATTCGTCTGAAGATGCCGTTGGAAGGCGAAACCATCGTCAACGATGCGATTCACGGCGACGTTCGTTTCGAGAACGCCAGGCAGCAGGATACCGTCCTGCTCAAGTCCGACGGCTTTCCGACCTATCACCTCGCGCACGTCGTTGACGACCACTTCATGGAGATTTCCCACGTGCTGCGCGCGGCAGAGTGGATGCCGTCCGTACCCGTTCACTGGCAGTTGTGGCAGGCGTTTGGCTGGGAGCCGCCTGTCTATGCCCACCTGCCGGTGATGCTCAACCCCAACGGCAAGGGGAAGATGAGCAAGCGCAACCCGCCGCGCGACGCCAAGGGCAACATCATTCCCGTGCTGGTGGACGATTATATTCAGGCGGGCTACCTCCCGGAAGCCATCCTGAACTTCCTCGCCAACATCGGCTGGAATTTTGGCGACGAGCGCGAAATCTTCACCATGAACGACGCCATCGAGCGCTTCGACCTGTCGCGCATCAATCAGGCGAACTCCGCCTTCCCGCCGGAAAAGCTGGACTGGCTCAACGGCATTTACATTCGCGAGCTGCCGGTTGAAAGATTGGCGGCGCTCCTGCGCGAGCCGTTGGAGCGCGCGGGCTTCAAGGTGGACGACGACCGCCTGATGAAGATCGCTCCGCTGGTGCAAATCCGCATGAAAACCCTGAACGACGTCGTTGAACTGGCGGGCTTCTTCTTCCACGACGAGTTCGAGCCTGCCCCCGCCGACCAGCTTCCTCAGAAGGGCATGACCGCCGAGCAGACGCGCGCGGCGCTGGAGCAGGCAGGCGCGGCGCTTTCGGCGCTGGAAAACTTTACCCACGAGGAACAGGAAGCCGCCATGCGCGCCCTCGCCGAGAGAATCGGCGTCAAGCCGTCGGCGCTCTTTAACGTGCTGCGCGTCGCCACGACGGGGCAAGCCGTCGCCACGCCGCTGTTCGAGACGATGGAAATTCTCGGCAGGAACGAATCGCTGCGCCGCATCCAACTCGCCGCCGCGCAGCTTGCCGCGCTGATCGGCTCGCCCGTTCAGCCAGAGTAGCCTCTGTGTAGAGGCGCACGACACGGCGATGCGCCCCCGTACCCCGAACTTCAAGCGGCAAAACGTTCTACAAAGATCGCAATCCAGCCTTGAAACGCCTGTCTGACCATGATAAAATGCGCCTCATATTGGGGGATAGTTCAACGGCAGAACTACGGACTCTGGCTCCGTCGATCTTGGTTCGAATCCAGGTCCCCCAGCAGCGAAAGACCAGCCCCCGCGCTGGTCTTTTTTGTGTCTCGCCGGCTCCAACGGTACCCTCCGAAATGGTATAATACAGCCCCATCGTAACCGAGTGAACCGTATCCGCCGTCCCAACGGTAGCATCAGGAAAAACTCTCCATGACCACCGACACCAATCATGCGGCGAATGACGCCGAAACCATCGCCAGCAAATCCGATTTTATCCGCGACATCATTCGGGAACATAACGCGACCGGGCGGTTTGGCGGTCTCGTGCAGACGCGCTTCCCACCCGAACCCAACGGCTATCTTCACGTCGGTCACGCCAAGTCGATCTGCCTGAACTTCGGCGTCGCCGACGAGTTTGGCGGCAAAACGAACCTGCGCTTTGACGACACCAACCCCACCAAAGAAGAACAGGAATACATTGACGCCATCATGCGCGACGTGCGCTGGCTCGGTTTCGAGTGGGATGGTCTCTATTACGCCTCAGACTACTTCGAGCAGCTTTACACCTGGGCGGTCGAGCTTATCAGAGATGGCAAAGCCTACGTCGATCACCTGACGCAGGAACAA
>CALMDI010000010.1 GCA_937864975.1 uncultured Chloroflexota bacterium
AGGACGGCGCGCACGTCGTCATTGCCGATATCAATGCCGAGGCGGGTCAGCAAACGGCAGCCGACATGCAAAAGCGTTTTGGCAAAGGACGCGCCAACTTCGTCCAGACCGACGTTCGCAGCGAAGAAGCGGTGCAGAACGCCGTCCGGCAGGCGGTACTTGAGTACGGCGGCATCGACGTGCTGGTGAACAACGCGGGCATTGCCGACAGCGCGCCGATTGAGGAAACCTCGCTGGCAAGCTGGCAGCGTCAGATCGACATTTTGCTGACAGGGTATTTCCTGTTCGCTCGCGAAGCGTTCAAGGTGATGAAGGCGCAGGGAGTTGGCGGGGCGATGGTGTTCGTCGGCTCGAAAAACAGCCTCGCGGCGGGCAAGGGCGCGTCGGCATACAGCGCTGCCAAAGCCGCCGAAGTGCATCTGGCGCGCTGCCTGGCGGAAGAGGGCGGCGCGCACGGCATTCGCGTCAACTCCGTGCTGCCGGACGCCGTCATCAGCGGCAGCAGCATCTGGAATACCGAGTGGAAGCAGCAGCGCGCGGAGCAGTACGGCATCAAGCCGGAAGAACTGAACGATTTCTATCGCAAGCGCAACACGCTCAAAGTCGAGATTTTCCCGGAAGATCAGGCGGAAGCGATTGCCTTCCTCGCCGGACCGCGCAGCGCCAAAACGACGGGCGCGATCATTACCGTGGACGGCGGCGTGCCCGCCGCTTACGTGAGGTAGCGACATGGCAAGCGACGCCGCGCACGTCATCGCCGTCGATCTGGGCGCAGAATCCGGGCGCGTGGTCAGCGTTCGCTATGGCGGCGGCGCGCTCCAGATGGAGGAGATTCACCGCTTCCCGAATATCCCGGTGTTTGCCGGCGGCACGCTTTACTGGGACGCGCTGCGCCTGTGGCACGAGATTCGCAGCGGCGTCGAGATGGCGCTGCCGGGCGCGGCGGGCATCGGCATCGACTCGTGGGGCGTGGACTGGGCGCTGCTCGACCGGGATGGCAAGCTCTTGAGCAACCCCGTGCATTACCGCGACAGCCGCACCGATGGTATGTTCGCTTGGGTTTTCGAGCGCGTGCCGCGGCGCAAACTGTTCGAGCATACCGGCATCCAGTTCATGCAGATCAACGGGGTGTATCAGCTTGCCAGCCTCGTGCGCGACGACAGCCCCTTGCTGGACTGCGCCCAGACGCTGCTGGGCGTGGGCGACCTGTTCAACTACTTTCTGACCGGCAATCGGGTCTGCGAGTTCACGCTGGCGACGACGCAGCAGACGTATAATCCACGCCTGAACGATTGGGATGTCGAAATTCTCACGGCGCTTGGCATCCCGGCGAGTATTTTCCCACAGGTTGTTCCACCGGGGACGCGGATCGGGCAGTACAACGGCGTGCCGGTCCTCGCGCCCGCGGTTCACGACACGGGCAGCGCCGTCGTCGCCGTGCCAACCGTCGATCAAGATTACGCCTATATCAGCAGCGGCACGTGGAGTCTGATGGGCATGGAAGTGCCGGAGCCAGTCATTAACGACGCGGCTTACGAGGCGAACCTGACCAATGAGGGCGGCGTCGACGGCACGTATCGCCTGCTCAAAAATGTCATGGGCTTGTGGCTCGTCCAGCAGTCGCGGGCAGTCTGGCGAGCGGCAGGCAGCGACCATGATTATGAAACGCTGGCGCGGATGTGCGTGCAGGCGGAGCCGTTTCGGAGCCTGATCGATCCCGACGACGCCTCGTTTCTGCCGCCGGGAGACATGCCCGCCCGTATTCGCGAGTTTTGCGAGCGTACCCAGCAGCCCGTTCCGCAGACCGTGGGCGAGGTGATGCGCGCCATTTACGAAAGTCTGGCGCTGAAATATCGCCTGACGCTGGATAAGCTGTGCAGCCTGACCGGACGCCGCGTAGAGCGCATTCACATTGTCGGCGGCGGCTCGCGCAGCGCGCTGCTGAGCCAGATGACTGCCGACGCCTGCAATCGCGTCGTCCTCGCGGGACCCGTCGAAGCCACCGCGCTGGGCAATGCCATCGTTCAGCTTATCGCGCTGGGCGAGTTCGAGAGCGTCGCGAACGCGCGCGAGATGCTGAGCCGGACGGCGATCACCGCCCGCTACGAGCCGCGCGACACCGACGCCTGGGAGCGCGCCTACGAACGTTTCAAAACGATTGTGACCACGGACTAAATTCACCATGCCGGAGCCGATTGACCTTCTCGTCGAGATGACGCGCGCCCTCGGTCAGCCGCATCGGAATTACGTCATCATCGGCGAGGGCAATACGTCATACCGGGTCGATGATGACACCTTCCTGATTAAAGCCAGCGGTCAGCAGATGGAGACGATCACGCCGGAAGGGTTCGTCGCTGTCCGGCTCGCGCCGTTTCTTGCGCTGCTGGAAACGCCCGATATCG
>CALMDI010000011.1 GCA_937864975.1 uncultured Chloroflexota bacterium
CGTGGTCGACGACGCGCGCCAGAACCTTGAGGAACGCCGCATTGGCGAAATTTTCGTGCGGAGCAATTCGATGCTGACAGGTTATTTTCAGCAGCCTGAATTGACGGCAGCCGCGTTCGTCGATGGCTGGTACGCCACGGGCGACATGGGCTATCTTGCGAATGGCGAACTCTATATTACAGGGCGCAAGAAAGACCTGATTATTGTCGGCGGCAAAAACGTTTACCCGCAGGATATTGAAAATCTGCTCAACGACATTCCGGGCGTGCATCCGGGGCGCGTGACGGCGTTCGGTGTGACGAATGAGCTGCTCGGCACCGAAGATATCGGTCTGATTGCCGAAGTCGATACGGATGACGAGGATGCGCGCGCGACAATCGGGCGCGAGATACGGGCGCGCGTGACGCAGGCGCTCGACGTAACGGTGCGCTTCGTGCATCTGGTCGACAATCGCTGGCTGATTAAGACGAGCAGCGGTAAAGTGGCGCGCTCGGCAAATCGCGCGAAATTTTTAGCGGAAGTTTTCGAGCAGGGATAACGCCGGGGTGCGGCGCAAGGCTTCACCGCAGGCGTCAGGCGGGTGACAACGTGATGAAAATGATATGGGGTTTGAGTGGGTTCGTCGTCCTCGCGCTCGTCCTGGGTGGATGCGCGCAGCAAAGCGATCCAAGCGAGGTTGTCGAGCGCTATATCACGGCGCGCGTCGAAGGCGATGCCGGCACGCTGCAAAGCCTGTCGTGCGCGGCGTGGGAAGCGCAGGCGGCGATTCAAGCCGAGTCCTTCCGCGCGGTCGACGCGGAACTGGAAGGAATGGACTGCCAGCGCACGGGCGAAGAAAACGGCTTCGCCGTCGTCTCGTGCGAGGGACGCATCGTGACAACATACGACGGCGAGGAACGCGAGTGGGAACTCGGCTCCTACCTCGTGGAGCAAGCGGACGGCGAGTGGCGTCTCTGCGGCGAGGCATGACGAATGGTGTGAGCCGCGCCGCCCGACGTTCAAAGCGTCGGGCTACCGGCAAGAACGGAAAGTCCCTGAAGGGACTGGCTGCCTGTTCAACCTCTTTAGAGGTTTCCTGTTGTTTGCTAGCCGAGGGTTTTGAACCTCGGCGGCGCGCAAGATCATCTGCTTGAGATCACTCCTGCGCCCGCACGTTGATTTCGTTCATGGCGCGGCTGGCGCCCTCGCGGTTAAACTTCCCGAAACTTAATCGGACTGGATCACCACACAATGCGCCGGAAGCTGCTGTCGCGTGAAAATTTGTTTGCGCTCGGATTATGCCTCGCCGTCATTCTGCTGCTCATCGCCACGGCGGATACCGCGCCCCAGTGGATTTACCAGGGCTTCTAGCGCATGACCCTCGCGCACATCGCCGCGTTCAGCATCGGCGCGCTGGTCTACGTTACGGTGGTTCCGGCGCGCTGGCGCGGCTGGACGGTGCTGCTGCTCAGCGTGTTCGCCGTGTTCTGGCTTCAGCCGCTCTCGACCGTTCGCAACCTCGACTTCATGCTCCCGGTCGGGGCGCTTGGGCTGACCGTCGCCGCGTGGTGGCTGACCCGCCCGCCGGATACCGCCGTTTCGCGCGACGACCGCATCACGCTGGGGGTTGTGATCGCCGTCGTCCTCGGTCTCGCGCTGCTGCGCGACGTGCGCCCGGAGTTTCGTCCGACGCCTTCACGCCCGCCCGATCCTCTCGTCGTCGCGCTGGGTTTGGCGCTGGTCGGCGCGGTGGCGCTCGCCGTGTGGAAGGCGCTCCGGCTGGCGCGCTGGCGCGGTTTGCTCGCGTCGGGGATCGCCCTCATCGTCGTCATTTTCGTCCTGCTTAAAACCGAGCCGCTGACGATTGCGACCAGCGCGTGGTTCCGACTTCAGGCGGGGCAAGACACCGCGCTCGCGGCGGCTGCCGATTTTCAGTGGCTTGGCTTCTCGTACATCGCCTTTCGCCTGATTCATACCCTGCGCGACCGGCAGACCGGGCGCTTGCCCGCCCTTTCCCTGCGCGAATTCGCCAGCTACACCGTGTTTTTTCCGGCGCTGACGGCGGGACCGATTGACCGCGCCGAGCGTTTCGTCAAGGACTACCGCGCGCTGCCCG
Source organism: uncultured Chloroflexota bacterium (assembly GCA_937864975.1). GTDB lineage: Bacteria > Chloroflexota > Anaerolineae > Aggregatilineales > Phototrophicaceae > ZC4RG36. The sequence continues at coordinate 2,096 of CALMDI010000011.1, forward strand.
AACACACCGCGCAGGTCGCGCCGCGTTTCGTCGTCGGTGGCGGGCGGATTGTCGTCGGGCTGGTCAAAAAGTTCGTCATCGCGGACAGCCTCGCGCTCCTGTCGCTCAACGCCGCGAACGCGCTGGAAGCCAATTCGACACTTGGCTTGTGGCTGCTGCTCTATGGCTTTGCCTTTCGCCTGTATTTCGACTTCAGCGGCTATACCGATATTGCCATTGGCATCGGCATCCTCTACGGCGTCGATCTGCCGGAGAACTTTGACCGCCCGTATGCACGTCAAAACCTGACCGCCTTCTGGCAAAGCTGGCACATCACGCTCAGCCAATGGGTGCGGTTCTACGTGTTTTCGCCGCTGTCACGCGCCCTGCTTCAGCGCAAGCCCAAGCCGTCGCCGCTGCTCGTCGTGGTTGCGGCGCAACTGGTGACCATGCTCGTAATTGGTTTGTGGCACGGCGTGACGTGGAATTTCGCCCTGTGGGGGCTGTGGCACGGGGTCGGCTTGTTTGCCCACAAGCTGTGGAGCGACAGCACGCGCGCCTGGTATCAAGCCCTTCAGCAGCACCCGCTTCGCCGCCGCGCCTGGACAGTCATCGGTGTTCTACTGACATTTCACTTTGTTGCGCTCGGCTGGGTCTGGTTCGCGCTGCCGGACTGGGAAACGGCGCGGCTCACGTTCGCGCGGCTGTTCGGGGCGGGGTGGTAATGATGGCTTCCTGGACATGGCTGACGAATCCACCCGCGCCCTACCGCGGGGCATTCGTGGTTCGCGTGCTGCTGAAAGCCGCGCTGCTGTTCGTTCTGGCGAACGTCCTGTTCGCGCTGGCAGACCCGCTGCCGCTGCTCGGTCGCCTGTCCGTCTACCATACGTTCGTCCCGCCGCGCGTCCGCCTGCCTTACGGTGAAAATCCACAGGAGTCGTATAACCTCAGCCTGACGAGCCTCGACGCCATGCTGGCGTCGCACGCGGTCAGCGCGCCCAAACCATCGAATGAGTTTCGCGTCCTCCTGCTGGGCGATTCGTCGACGTGGGGCTTTTTGCTGCGACCGGAAAACACGGTGGCGGCGTATCTCAACGCGGACGAGTTGCGCGCGCCCGACGGTCGCCGCGTGCGCGTTTACAATCTCGGCTATCCCGAAATGTCGCTCATGAAAGACCTGCTGCTGCTGGACGCCGCGATGCGCTTTCAGCCCGACCTGATCGTCTGGGTGTTCACGATGGAATCGTTCGCGCGCGACAATCAGCTTGAACCGCTGGTCGTTCGCGACAACCCGGCGCGCGCGCGAGAATTGATCGAAACCTATGAGATTGTTCTGGATACGTCTGATTTACCGGATGCCACGTTGTGGGAACGCACCCTTATTGGGCGGCGGCGTGAGCTAGCCGACTGGCTGCGGCTTCAGTTGTATGGCTTCACCTGGGCGGCGACAGGGATCGACCAGCAGTACCCCGCCTCGTTCGAGCTGCGCGCCTCCGATTTCGAGGACGATGCAACTTGGCACACCTTTGACTCGCCCCAGACGTTGACGCGCGATGCCCTCGCCTTCGACGTGCTTGCAGCGGGTGTTGAGCGAGCAGGTGACGTGCCCGTGATTCTCGTGAACGAACCCATGTTTATCAGCGGCGGGCGTAACAGCGACGTGCGCTACAACTTTTTCTACCCGCGCTGGGCATATGACCAGTATCGAACCCTGCTCTCAGAGCTTGCCGCCGAGCGCGGCTGGCGACTGATTGATCTCTGGGATCAAATCGCGCCGGATGAATTCACCGACAGCCCCGTGCATCTCACACCAGACGGTTCGCGCCAGCTTGCCGACAGGATCGCTCTATCGATTGTTGGGGAATAAAAATGGGGCGCACCGTGGCGCGCCCCAATTGCGTGGCTGTAGAGATCAGGCGTACTGCTTCTGGAACTCCGGCAGAATCTTCTCGCGGTAAAAGCGGAAGAACGCTTCCTGATCGGGTCCGACCTGGTGCACGTAGATATGGTCGAAGCCCGCGTCCACGTATTTCTGAATCTGCTCCAGGTGCTTCTGCGGGTCGCTGCCGCAAATGACCGCTTCCGCGACGTCGTCTTCCGTGACCATCTGCGCCGCCTGCTCGAAGTGCGCGGGGAGCGGCAGCTCCTGTCCAAGCTCGCCTTTGACGGCGGCGGTGGGCCACCACTCGTAGGCGGTCTTGCGCGTTTTCGCTTCGTTATCTGCCACGCACACCGTAAATTGACCGTATTTCGGGCGCTTATCGCCCTTGCCGTCGGCAAAGGCTTTAACCACCTTGTCGTCGGGCGAGGTGCTGATTAAGCCATCGCCCATGCGCCCGGCGAGTTCCCCCGCCTTCTCACCCGCTGCGGCGATCATAATCTGAGGCAGCGGGTCGGGCAGGGTGTAGATGCGCGCGTTTTCGACGGTGTAGTACATGCCATAATGCGACTGCTGCCCGCCTTCCCACAGCAGGCGAATCACTTCAATCGCTTCGTCGAGCATTTCGGCGCGCACGTCGAAC
>CALMDI010000012.1 GCA_937864975.1 uncultured Chloroflexota bacterium
CGCGCCTATTTACGACGTCTATGGTAACGTCAGCGCCATTGTCACCGCGTTTACCGACATCAGCAATCTACGCCATCTGGAGCATACCCTTCAGGACAGTCTGTCGGAGACTATTGCCCTCTACAATGCCACCACGTCGATCAGCCGCGCGCGCGACCTGAACGATCTGGCACAAGCGCTTCAGGCAGCGCTCGAAACGCTCTCGCCCGACCTCTACGCCGCGTACCTGCTGCCGAGCGCTCGTCCCGCAGACGCGCTGGAAATGTTCAATATCAGTCTGGACGATGAAGCGCCCGACTGGCGCGATCTGCTGCTGAGGCACCGCACGACGCTCAGCGACAACCGCTTCGTCGACGATTTGGGTGCGCGTCGGGAGCCAACCGCGCTGGAACGCGACCTGATGGCGCTTGGCACGGTTCGCGCCTACGCACTCGTGAATCTGAGCGTCAAGGGAGCGGCGAAGGGCTGGCTGCTGGTCGGCTATCACGACCCTCATCCGTTTGACGACAGCCACACCCGTTATCTGAATGCGCTTGCCGACAGCGCGTCGGTTGTCACCGACAACATTCTCCTGTTTGACCAGATTCAGAGCGCGCTGGATGAGACCAGCATTCTTTATCATGCCAGTCGCGCGCTCGGCGATGCTTCGACCCCTGGCGATCTTCTCGATATTGTCGTCCATCACCTGACCGGGGAAGCCACGACGACCGCGTTCCTGGTCACCTTGTCCGGCACCGACTGGGAGGCTCCGGGCGCGGGCGCGCAGATCGTCGCGAGCTGGAACCGCGACGTGAGCGGCGCCATGCCGCTGGAAGGCTTGACGCTGACACGCGAGCAGTTTCCCGCGTGGCGGCTGCTGGCGGCGCCGTTCATCCAGATTATGGACGACGTGGCGGCAAGTAAAGACCTGTCCGAAGCAGAACGACTGACGCTCGACAGCCTCGGCATGGGCGCGGCGGCGATTTTACCCCTGCGAACGAGCGGTCGCGCGATTGGCTGCATTGTCATCGGCGCTGCCGAGCCGCACGCGCACACCGACCGGGAGCTTCGTATCTATCAATCCTTTGCCGAACAAGCGGCGCTGAAGCTTGAAGCCACGCGCCTGCTGGCGCAGACCGAGCGCCGCGCGCGCCAGCTTGCGACCTCCGCCGAGGTCGGGCGCACGGCAAGCATGATTCTGGACCTGGATCGTTTGTTACCGCGTATCGCAGATCTTATCCGCGACGCCTTCGGTTACGATCACGTCCAGATCTTCCTGATAGATGCCAGCGCTCAGTGGGCGGAGCTTCGCGCGAGTACGGGCGAAGCCGGTCGGCAGCTTCTGGCAGTTCGCCATCGAATGCAGATAGGCTCGCCCAGTGTCATCGGTCATGTCACCCTCAGCGGCGCGCCTGCCGTCGCGCTCGATACGACCGATAGGCGCTTTGTTCATCACCCGAATCCGTATCTCCCTAATACGCGCTCGGAAATGGCGGTGCCGCTGGTCATCAAGAATCAGGTCATTGGCGCGGTGGATATCCAGTCCAATTTACCCAACGCCTTTGACGAAGATGACGTCGCCATCCTGACGACGCTGGCGACTCAGATTTCGGTCGCCATCGACAATGCGCGCCTGTTTGACGAGGCGCGACGCCGCGCGAGCGAGATGAGCTTCCTGTTCGACGTGACCACCGCCGCCGCTTCGTCCGACTCCCTCAGCCGCGCGCTGGAAAATGTGGCGGAAGAACTTCGCGAATCGCTCAGCGCGCTTTCGGTCTGCATCTACCTGCCGTCTGGACACGACGAGACCGCTCCCGCTCGACTGCGCCCCATCGCGCTGGCGGGCTGTGACCAGCCGATGAGCGAAATTTCGGACGTCGATCTCGCGGCGGGCGAACACAGTTTGATCGCCGATGCCGCCGCCAATCGCAAGCCGCTCATCGTCGGCAGCATCGGCGCGGAAAGCCGCTACCTGCCGATTGTGGCAAACGCGCGCTCGGCGGTGATTGTGCCGCTCGCATCCGGCGCGCAGCTCATTGGATTGATTACGCTGGAGTCAGCCGATCTCAACGCCTATGACACCGATACCCTGACGCTGATGCTGACGCTCTCCGGCACGTTATCCGCCATCGTGCAAAACCAGCAGCTTCTGGAACAGGTGCAGGAATCCAACGAACAACTGCGAACGCTCGACCGGCTGAAGAGCGATTTTCTGGCGAACATGAGCCACGAGCTGCGAACACCGCTGAACTCGATTATCGGCTTCAGCCGCGTCATCCTCAAGGGTATCGACGGACCCCTGACCGAGACGCAGGAGCAGGACCTTCAGACGATCTATAACAGCGGTCATCATCTGCTGAACCTGATTAACGACGTGCTCGATCAGGCGAAGATCAGCGCGAATAAGATGGATCTTCAGCTTGACTATTTCGAGATGAAATCCGTCATCGATACGGTGCGCTCCATCGGCATCGGGCTGGTGAAGGACAAGCCCATCGATATTCGGGTGGAAATGGCATCCGGCTTGCCGAAAGCCTACGGCGACGAATTCCGCACCCGCCAGATTTTGCTCAATCTCGTTTCCAACGCCGCAAAATTCACCCGCGAAGGCGCGATCACGCTGTCTGTTTACACCGTGCAAAACGACAGCCAACCCATGATTCGAGTGGATGTGAACGACACAGGCATTGGCATTGCGGAGAAAGACCTGCCCCTGCTGTTTGAAGCCTTTCGCCAGGTCGATTCGTCGCTGACGCGGATTGTTGGCGGTACGGGACTGGGCTTGCCAATTGCCCGGTCGCTGGTCGAGATGCAGGGCGGGCAAATGCTGGTCGAATCCCAGGTCAACGTCGGCTCGACGTTCAGCATCACCCTCCCAACGCAGCCTCAGGAACCCGTCGAGCAAAACCCGCGACGCGCGACAGGCGAATTACATGCGACGAACGGAACCGGGGAGATCAAGCCGCCGGCGCCCCCCGCGCCTGCCGACGCCATGCTCGCGCTCCCGCCGAGACTGATTAAGCGTCAGATTTTGCTGATCGAGGATAACCCGGACATGGTCGACCAGTTCCGGCGCGTGCTTCAGCGAGAAGGGTTCGACGTGTTCGCGGCGTCCATTCCTTTAGAAGCCGAGGCAATGGCAGCCGGCTTGCACCCGACATTAATCGTCATGGACGTGAATTTTGCCGAGGGCTACGGCTGGACAATGATGCAAAAACTCAAGCAGCGCGACGACACCTGCGACATTCCTATCGTGGTGGTCACGCTCAGCGATGAGATCGACCGGGCGCAGGCGGCGGGCGCGTTCCGCTTCATCCGACGCCCGTTTCTGCCCGACGTGCTGGCGCAGGCGGTTCAGCACGCGGAACGCGAAAGCCGTATTGACCGCATCCTCATTATCGATGACGATGAGGAGAGCATACGGCTGCTGGAGCAGGTCTTGTACGAGCAGGGCGAATGTCGTGTCTTTAGCGCAACCACGGGTCAGCAGGGCATCGCGTTGGTCGCCCGACGCCGCCCCAACCTGATCCTGCTGGATTTGCGAATGCCGGATATGGACGGATTTGCCGTCGTGGAAACGCTGCGAGCGCATCCTGAGACCGCGCAAATTCCGGTTGTGGTCGTCACAGGAGACAGTCTGACCGCCGCGGAGCGAGAACGCCTGCGCGACCTCAACGTCATCGCCAAGACCGATCTCACCACGCACACCTATACGGCATTCACGACCGGCGTGAAAACACCTTTACCCCGATCCGTTGGTGAGTAAAAATCGTGCGCGGGATGAAGGCTGAACCGCAATGGCAACCGACAGAACCATCGCGCACCCTGATTCTACGGCGCGCGTCAGAGGCAGGTGAGAGGTCAACGTGACGACAGCGACACCGAGAACCGTTCTCTATATCGAAGACGACCCGATCAGTCGCCTTCTGGTTGAGCGAACATTGGGTCGCGCCGGTTATCGTGTCCTGCTCGCCGGGCGCGGTCTGGAAGGCATCGACATGGCGCGGCGTGAAGCGCCCGACCTGATCCTGACCGACATCAACCTGCCCGACCTGAGCGGACGTGAGATCACGACGACCCTTCGCAGCGACCGCCGCTTCGACGGGACGCCCATTGTCGCGCTCACGGCGCAAACCGCCAAAGAGCAGCGTGAGCTGGCGTCTGCCGCCGGGCTGACGGGCTTTCTGACGAAGCCGCTCGACGTGGTCGCCCTGCCGACCCAGATCGATCATTACCTGGGTGGCGCCAAAGACCCGGTCGATGTTCAGACGTTGGCAAACGCGCAGACGCGCTACGCGCAGGAAGTGGTCACGCGGCTGGAAGCGCGAATTCGCGAACTGGAAACCGTGAACACCACGCTGCACCGCCTCGACCAGATGAAAGACACCTTTATCCAGTTGACGGCGCACGAGCTGCGAACACCGCTCACGCTGCTCTACGGCTACAGCCGTCTGCTGGAAGAAACGCCGCCGATCAAAGCCGCGATGGCGGCGGACGACGGCACGCGCACGCTGGTTCAGGGGATGACCGAGGCGGTGCGGCGGATGCAAACCATCACGCATGAGATTGTCACCATGAGCCGGATTATGACGAACCGTGTCGAGCTTGCCCTTGGACCGCTCGACTTTGGCGCGCTGGTCGAGCGTGTCATCGCCAGTTATCAACAGGCATTGACCGACCGCAGCCTGACGATCCAGTTTAACCGCGCCGAGTACCCGACGACGCTGCGCGCCGATGGGGAGCTGCTGGCGTTGACAGTATCAAATCTGCTGAGCAACGCGATCAAGTTCACCCCCGACGGCGGCACGATTACCCTGTCGGCGCGGAACGACAGCGGGCAGGTACGTTTCTCGGTCAAGGACACGGGCATTGGCATCCCGCGCGGCGAGCGAGAGACGATCTTCGAGCGCTTCCACACCAGCAACGACGTGAAGCTGCACTCGACCAGCAAAACCGCCTTTCGCGGCGGCGGTATCGGCTTGGGGTTGGCGCTTTGCAAAGGCATTGTCGAAGCGCATCACGGGCGTATCTGGGCGGAAAGCAACGGTCATGACGACGCGAGCGCGCCCGGCAGTGAGTTCGTCGTCGTGCTGCCGCTGAATGGAAAGAGCGCGTAAACCTCCGCTTGTGCCCCTCGCTTCCCCATCTCACCAGCGCATGACACACGACTTATCTCCCCTAGAACGCGCCAACCCTCATGGCGAGTGGTGAATTGCAAGGCTCCGCCCCTGCTCGTGTCTTCGATATTCACCACTTCCCCCTCCTGAACGCATTGCCAAGCGGATGAATCGTCGTACAGTAGAAGATGCTTATTACGTGACGTACAAGGAGCCTTTTTTATGAATAACGCATTGCACAAGCCGACGCGATGGCTTCGCGCCATCATCGTTCTTCTGTGTTTGATGTCGGTGGGCACGGTCACTGTCCTGGCGCAAGACCCAACGCCCGTACCGCTGACGCTGGGCGAAAACCGACAGGGAACGATCAGCGAAGTCAGCCCCGTCGCCGCCTTTATGCTGACCGTGAGCCAGCCGCAGAATGTTCAGATTCAAGTCCTGTCGCTCACGCCGGGACTGACTCTGAATTTCCGGGTCACCGATGCTGCGGGCGTACCCGTGCAAGGAGTCCTGAATACCGGAACGCAAACCATTCTTCAGGCGGCGGTTCCGCTCAGCACGCCGGGTATCTACGGAATCCAGGTCGAGAGCGCCACTGGTTTGCCCGGTCAGTTCGTTCTCAGCGTGCAGGCGGGCACGCCGCTCCAGCCACCGCAACCGCTGGTGCTCGGTCAGCCCGTCGACAGCGCCGTCGACCCGCAAAATTCCCGGCGCGTTTATATGTTTTCGGGAGCCGCGAATGATCTCCTGCTGCTGACAATTCGCAACACCGCGCCGGGCACGGGTCCCATCGTCTCCCTGAAAGACGCGACGACCGGCGAAACGCTCGGCATGATGAACGCGCGGCTGGCGGGCGTGCAATTTCGCATTGCGTCCGGGATCGGCAACTACTTTGTCGAAATCGCGCACAGCGGCGCGCCAACGCCGGAGCTTTACTCGATCTGCCTGGAAACGGAAAGCGGCGTGACTACCTGCCCGCGGGCGCTGGTCGCGGCTCCGACGCTCATCCCCACCGCGACGGCAACGCTCATCCCGACGGAAACGCCTCGTCCGGGCTTCACGCCCGTGTTCATCCCGCCGGGCGGACCCTGCTCGGTCGCGTCTGCCAGCGGCGTGAACATTAACGTTCGCAGCGGTCCAAGCACATCCTACACCGTGCTGCGACAGCTTTCCGTCAACACCACGGCGCAGGTAATCGGCAGGCTGGCAGATAATACGTGGTATCAGGTGAACGTCGGCGGAACGATTGGCTGGCTGTCGGCGTCGGTCGTGACGATTGGCGGGGTGTGTTCCGGCGTTCCAGTCGTGGCAGCGCCCACGGCGATTGTTCCGACCGCGCCGACCGCCACCAGCACCGCAACCACCACGACGGCAACGGCGACCAGCACGCT
>CALMDI010000013.1 GCA_937864975.1 uncultured Chloroflexota bacterium
ATGACTTCGATCCTGCCTTCGTGGTGCCTCATGGGTTCGCTCGCTGGTGAGTCCGAAAAAAGCAACGAAAAAGCAGACACTGGTTTTACCATATGTCTGCTTTTCTGGCTGCGTTTGCGACGCTTATTCTGCCGCTTCGGTGGCTTCCGCTGTCGCGCTTGCCGGAAGGTCATAGCCGCGCGCGCGGAGGGATTTCTTCAGGTCGGCAATGATCTTGCGTCCAATGCCGGGTATTTCCAGCAGCTTTTCGTCGCCATCCGTTTCCAGACGGCTGATGAATTCGCCTGCCGTGCTGATGCCGCTCTCGCTGAGCAGTGTCGTGTAACGCTTGCCGATGCCAAGCTCGCCCAGCGGAAGATTTGCCGGGGTGCGCGCCGCGATGCGCTCCTCGACTTCCTGGCGCTTCTGGTCGCGCTGCTGGAGGCGCTTCATGAAGCGGTCAACCTGACCTTCGGTGTCGACAATGCGCTGCTCGCCGGTGTAGAACGGGTGGCACGCCGAGCAAATATCGGTGCGGATTTCCGCCAGAGTCGCGCCCGTGACCCACGTGTTGCCACACGCGCAGACGACGGTCGCTTCAGGAAACCAGGTGGGGTGAATACCAGTCTTCATAGGTGTTTACTCTACTTCTCGGCTGCGCCGTTGCCGTTTTTCACCGGCAGTTCGGGATAGACGCTGATCTGCCGGCGACCTTCGCCACCGCGCTTCTTTTCGAAGACGACGAAACCGGCGACCTTCGCGAAGATCGTATGGTCTTTGCCGAGACCGACGTTGATGCCCGGATGAAACTTCGTGCCGCGCTGGCGGATAATGATGTTACCGGGGATAACGTATTCCCCGCCGAAGGTTTTCACGCCCAATCGCTGTGCGTTGCTGTCGCGCCCGTTACGGCTGGAACCAGCGCCTTTTTTGTGTGCCATGTCTCTAAACTCCCAGAGTGTCTAGCGGGAAATGTCGTCGATACGAAGACGGGTGTAATACTGGCGGTGCCCGCGCTTGCGGCGATAGTTCGTGCGCTGGCGGTACTTGAAGACGATGACTTTGTCGGCGCGGTACTGATCGACAACCGTCGCCTTGACGACCGCGCCATCCACGTTCGGCGCGCCGATCACGGTATTGTCGTCGTCGCCGACGAGCAGGACGTCAGTGATTTCAAGCGTGCTGTCGACTTCGTTGGGAAGGCGCTCGACGTCGATGGTCTTGCCGACTTCGGCGCGGTACTGGCGGTTGCCAGTGCGGATAATCGCGTACATCAATTGGCTCCAATTCTCGCTTTTCGCCGCTACGTTACCCGAACCTGGCGGGACTCGCGGGGAAAATTGGCGGTATCACAAGAATGCCCCGTCACGCGGGGCGTTGAGAGAAGGCATTTTAGCAGGGTAGGGGAGCGGCGTCAACGGCGGGATTAGCGGGTTCTTCCCTGTTCTCGAGTTAATCCGCGATGACGTTGTAGCGGTAAATCTGCCGCGTATGCTCCGATAAGCTGTCCCACACAGCGCGTGGAATTTGAATCGGCGGGCGCGTCAGCCGCATCCACGGGCGGTTGTAAACAATCGCCAGCATCGTGCGGACGGCGCTTGTCCGGTTCGGCATTCCCCGGTGCCACACGCGCAGGTCGCGGATAATCAGGTCGCCCACCTTCGCGTTCATGCGAATCGAATGGTGATTCGGGTAACGTTCGTCCAGATTGAGATCGTCGTGGTTGAGGTGCGTGCCGGGCCAGACTTCCGTACTGCCGTTTTCTTCCGTAAAGTCGATCAGCGGAATGTTCACGACCATCGACCACGGCGGCAGCGCGACCGGAAAGCCGGGAAACAGGAACCGCGCCATGTCGATGTGGATGCGCTGGACTTCCGTTCCCGTGAGCGCGGTGTTCGTATTGTAGAAGCAGCAGACGATCTCGTCCATTGCCGCTTCCATGACCTGCACCGCGAGGGGGTTGGCGCATAACCGTTCGTCGGAGTAGGGCGGCTGAAACGGCACCTGCATTTCGACAAACGTTCGTCCGTTGGCGATCTGATCGCTGAGCGGGGGCTGCTGGCGGCGTACCGCGAACTCGGTCTGAAACGTGGCGTTAATCTCGTCAATATAGGCGTGATCCAAAACTTGTTCCAGAACGACAAAGCCGCGATCATGCAGTTCGCGCAGTGCGAGCTGAAGGTTCGCCGTGCTCAACGATCCGGCTTCTATCTCTTCGGGTGAAATCTTCATAGGTGAGGCTCCTCGGCACGTCGCGCGCTGCTGTTCAGCGCTCATAATCCAGCAATCCAGCTTACCGGGTCGGCACGTGCTGTCAAGAACACGGATAGACCGATTTGGCTCATGCCGCCAGAAATCATGCTTACTCGATAAACATGGCATCCCCGAACGAGAAAAAGCGATAGCCTTCCTGTTTGGCAACTTCGTAAGCCTTCAGCACCGTTTCGCGTCCCGCGAAGGCGCTGATCATCATCAGCAGGGTCGAGCGCGGCAGGTGGAAATTGGTAATCATCGCGTCCACCACGCGCCACTGGTAGCCGGGGTAAATGAATAGATTTGTATCGCGCTCAAAGGCGATCACAGGTCGCCAGGCGCAGACATCGCCCACCACTTCGGGACGCGCCGGGTCGCCGCCCGCGCTCAGGATGCCCGCCGTTTCCAGCGACCGCGTGACGGTAGTGCCGACGGCGATGATGCGCCCGCCCGCCAGCTTTGCCTCGTTGATAACGCGCGCGTCGTCTGGCAGGAGGATCGAACGCTCGCTGTGAATGCGATGCTGCTCGACCTGTTCGACGCGCACGGGCTGAAAGGTGTCCAAGCCAATGTGGAGCGTGCAGTACGCCAGATGCACGCCCTTGTCGCGCAGCGCGACCAGAAGCTCCGGCGTGAAGTGCAGCCCGGCGGTCGGCGCGGCGGCGGAACCTGTTTCGCGGTTGTACACCGTCTGATAGCGCTCCGGGTCGCTGGCGCGGGCGTGAATATACGGCGGCAGGGGCATCTCGCCGAGGCGGCTCAGGTGCGCTTCGAGCGGCTCGCTAAAGCGGACGACGCGCTCGGAGTCGTCCAGCGCTTCGGTCACTTCCGCGGTCAGATCGCTGCCATCAAACCGCAGGCGCGTTCCGGCATTCACCCGCCGCCCACCGACGAGCGCCCGCCAGCGCGTCTCGTCAAGCTGCCGCAGCAGGAGGACTTCGACTGAACCGCCCGTTTCTGCCTTGATCGCGCGCAGGCGTGCCGGGATGACACGGGTCGTATTCAGCACCACCACGTCGCCGGGGTGAATCAGCTCAACGATCTCGCGGAAAACACGATGCTCAATCGCGCCCGTGTCGCGGCGCAAGACCATCAAGCGCGACGAGTCGCGCGGCTCGGCGGGGTGCTGCGCGATGAAATGCTCAGGCAGATCGTAGTCGAAGTCGGAAACGTTCATCGAGTCGCTTTCGCTGCTGCGGTTATTCTAAGAGCCTGACGCAGCCGAAACAAGGCTGCCGTTCTTGCGGGGCGCATCGTTAGGCGCTCTTGTCGTCGTTGGTTATCATTCAACGCGGAACAGTGAGACGGATGGATCATGTCCAGCTACGACGAGCCGTTCGCGTCGATTTACAACCAATTCTGGAGCGATTACGCGCGTTCGGTTGCGCCGCGCATTCGCCAGTTCTACGAGATATGTGGCGGAACTCCTCAGTCCGTACTGGATTTGTGCTGCGGCACGGGGCAGCTTGCGCTCGAATTTCTAACGCACGGCTATCAGGTCGTCGGGTTAGATCAATCGGCGGCGATGCTGCGTTATGCCCGCGAGCACGCGCGGGATTATGTCGGGACAGGACAGGTGCAGTTTGTCGAAGCGGATGCGACCGACTTCACCCTCGAATCCCCGGTTGGATTAACGGTTTCGACGTATAACTCCCTCAACCATCTCGCCGACGTTGCCGCGCTCTACCGCTGTTTTTGCAGCGTGCGCGAGGCGCTTGTGGACGGCGGCTGCTTTGTGGCGGATTTCAAGACCCGGCGCGGATTGATGCACTGGAATAACACCTCGATCCAGAACTCCGAGCAGAGCTTCATCGTCATGAAAGGCAGTTATGACGGCTTGGGCGCGCGGGCGGAGACGAAGATAGTGGCGTTTCTGCGCCAGCCGGATGGCACTTACCGCCGTGTCGATCAAACACTCGTGAACACCGTCTTTGACATGAGTCAGACCGAGGAAGCGCTGCGCGAAGCGGGCTACCGCAGCGTTCATTTCGGTCACATCCGCGACCTGTCGATCCCCGTTCGTGACCCGGAAACGGAAGCGCGCGTGTTTGTCGTGGCGCGGAAATAACTGAACGCCGTGAAATAGCTTAACCGGGGGACTATGCCTGTATTGGCAGCGTGAACGCGACGACCGTGCCAGAAGGACTGG
>CALMDI010000014.1 GCA_937864975.1 uncultured Chloroflexota bacterium
CCCGGTATGCCTGAGCGATGCCGACACGCTCCGGCGCGTGTGCTTTCCGACGCGCCCGCCGGACACGATTTATCGCCTGATCGCGCGGGCGGAGCGGCTCGCGCGGCAGGATTACGGGCTTGGCGTGGTGGCGATGCTGAATGGCGAACTCGTCGGCTACGGTCAGCTTACCGTCTGGCCCCGCTGCGCCGAGATCAGCGATCTGGCGGTCGCCGAGTCCTGGCAGGGGCGCGGGATTGGCTCGGCGATCCTTTCGCATTTGCTGTACGTCGCGCGGCGCATGTCCGCGACCTGCGTCGAGATCGGCGCGGCGGTCGACAACCTGCGCGCGTTAGCCCTGTATCGTCGGTTGGGCTTCCACGACGATCACCGCGTCGAGGTCACCCTGGATGGCGCGGCGGTCGCCGTGCAGTATTTACGGTTGATCCTCGAACCACAGCAGCCGCCGCCACGATAGGCATTGGGCGCGGCTTGGTGGTAAGATAACCGCCGCGCAGTCATTGCAGACACAGGTACAGGATTCATGAGCCAGTCTAACCGCACGACGAAGTCCCCGGCGCGCGCTTCCAGGCATATCGACGGTGTCTACACAGTTTCCATTCGCCCGTTCGAGGACAAACGCGGTCGGTTCATGGAAACGTTCCGCAGTGAATGGTTCCCGCAGGTGGATTGGAGCCAGTTTCAATCGAATCGCTCTGACAGCAAAGCGGGTGTCCTGCGCGGGCTGCATTACCATCATCATCAGATCGATTACTGGTACGTGCCGAGCGGACTGGTTCGCGTTGGGCTGGCGGACGTGCGCCCGGCGTCGCCGACCTTTCGGGCAACCGAAGTGCTCGAAATGGGCGACGGCAGCCCGCTTGGGGTGTTTATTCCAGTTGGGGTCGCGCATGGGTTTGCGGCGCTCACCGACGCGACGCTTATCTACATTGTCAACCGTTATTACGACGGCAGCGACGAACACGGCGTGGCGTGGAACGATGCCGAGCTTGACGTGGACTGGGGCATTGTCTCGCCCGTCGTTTCCGCGCGGGACGCCGACAACCCGCGCCTGCGCGATATCGCGGAAGACGCCCTGCCGAAGTACAAGGGTTGAGGGTTGAGGAATGAGGTTTGAGTAAAGACAGGAACCTGAGAGGTGGGAATAGAAACGGTTTAGTCCTCAGTTCTCGACGCCAGAAATTCGAGCGGCACGCGGCTGAAACGTGGTGAATTCACCGCCTTTACTCAATCCTCAAACCTCAATCCTCAGTACTTGTTATTCTTCGTCTTCGTCGTCCTTTTCCTGCGTCCCGGCAAGATAGCCTGAGAGCCATTTGAGCGCGTCAACCGCGCCATGCGGCTGCTGCTCGCCGCTCATCAGCAGGCGGTCGACATCGTCGCCGCGGCGAATGAGGCTGGCTTTGCTGCGATTGTCGCCCATGCCGCCGATGAGCTGTGCCAGCTCCTTGAGGTTGTTCGCCATAATTTTTTGCTCCTGTGGCGTCAGCTCCCCGGCGCGGGTTTCCAGCTCGGCGCGCATCGTCGCCTGATCGAAGCTGACCGGGCGCTTGGGCGACGGCTCAAAGGACTCGTTCATCGCCTGCAAGATGCCATAGGCAACGCCGACATCCCACGCGAACTGCTGAAGCGTGCGCTTGCCAAGCATCTTGCGGAAGGCGATGACCGTTTGCGCGATCAGGCGCAGGTCGTC
This sequence comes from uncultured Chloroflexota bacterium, assembly GCA_937864975.1. Lineage (GTDB taxonomy): Bacteria > Chloroflexota > Anaerolineae > Aggregatilineales > Phototrophicaceae > ZC4RG36. The sequence goes on from CALMDI010000014.1 coordinate 1,694, forward strand.
CAGCGCCTTTTTCCCGTCGAGCGCCTTGTCAATCCGCTGTAGGCGCGCGAGCGTGCCGCCGCGAATGAAGGCGCGCCACCACGTCGTCAAATACTGCCGCGTCGGCGCGTGCCAGCCGGTTTCCGTCGCCAATCGCACACGCTGGTCGGTCAGCGCGGTTTCCTCCTCGACGGCTTCGATCTCGGTGGTCAGGCGGCGGATCGCCACGCGCAGCAGCGCTTCGTCTTTCGTCTCCCCGGCGATGCTCAGGATATGCCATGTCACGTCGGCGCTCACGTGCAGCGCGGGGTGCTGCTGAATCATACGCACCAACTGGAACACCACCGGCAGGGCGGTTTTGCGCCAGTCCCACAGCGCCAGCAGCCGGACGTAGATATCGACCACGTCCTGGGGCGTCAGGTCGCCGATGAGAAGCATCTGACCCATGAGGGCGATGACGTCGCCTTCCGGGCGCGTGCTGCGGTGCAGCGCATTTGCCAGCAGCTTCAGGTAACTGTCGCGTCCCGCCAGCGCGTGCATGATCGTCACAAACACGTCGTCGCGATGATCGCGCAGGGCGAGCGTGAGAATCGCTTGCAGCGCCGGTTCTTCGAGCCAGTCCGCGCCGCTCGCCAGCCACGCGCTCAAAATCGTGTCCGGCGCGTACTCGGCGGGGACGCTGATCGCCTGAACGCCCGTAACTGTCTGCCATGCCTGCTCGACGGCGGCGGGCGTGAACAGCGCGCCTTTGTGGGCTTTTGCCGCTCGCGCCAGCGCGACGACGAACATTTCGACGCCGTGATTTTGGAGCGTCGGAAGCGCGTCGCCTTCATAATCCCGCAGGACGCGACCCAGGTTGTTGCTCTGCGCCATCGTGTCGAGCAGCGCCTGATCGCCGAGCAGGGTTTCGAGCGCCGCCGGGTCGCGCCGCAGCGCCAGCGGCACCAGCAGCCGTCCGAGCGCGCCGTCGCTGCGCGCGCGTTCCGCCGCCGCGAGGATGCCGTAATGCACCATCTCGTGCAGGTTGTAATTGGCAGGCTCGCGCGCCACCAGCCGCAGCCAGTTGCAGGCGGTTTCGCCGTCACCGTCGGTAATGGCAACCTGAAGCGCCGCCAGCGCGGCAACTTTTAATCGCCAGAGCCAGCGGTCGTCCGGCTCGCCGGTCATGCGCGCGCGGAGAAAGGCGTAAACGGCGTCCGGCTCGGTGAAAAGCCGATTGTTCAGGGCTTCATAGAGCGCTTCGTCGAGCGCGGGGTCTTCGTCCATCAGGCGCGTG
>CALMDI010000015.1 GCA_937864975.1 uncultured Chloroflexota bacterium
CCCAATCCATCGCGCCGAGCGCGTCGAGATCCGCCAGCGCCGCGTCCAGCGCGACCCGGTTGCCGTGAATATCCGAAAGCACCGCGAGGCGCATGGGTTGAAGACTCCTTTTCCTCACACCCCGTGTTGAACAGGGCAGCGCAGAGCGATGGTAACACGAATTTGCCCCGCTGCCGTCGCTTCGTTACAGGCAGCTTGGCGGCAGCGGCGCGGCAGGATCGGGCGCGGCGGGAACCACGTTAACCGCCGTCACGTCGGGCAGGTTGAGCAGTTCGATAAATTCGGTCAGCGCAATCGTCGCCTGCTGCTGCACGTCGTTCAGAACGCCGTTGGCAATCGCTTCATCGCGGAACTTCTGCACGGCAAACTGCCGCGCCTGCCCTTCCAGGTTGGGCGCGGAGCTTGTGAACAGCCCGGTCGAGCGCTCGGCAACGTACGAGGCGTTTTCGTCCAGAAAGCAGTCCATCAGAATGGGCGGCGGCAGGCGCAAGGTGATCGCGCCGCCCTGCTGGACGATGTCGTCCTGCGTCATCCGGCTGAGGTCGATTCCCGCCGTGATGTGCCCGACGGCGATAAGCACCTGCTGCTCTCCGTACAGCGGTCGGAGAAATGTTGGCATCTCGCGCTCGCTGGTGACAAGGCTGGAAAAGTTGTAGCGCGTCGTCGTCAGCATCGACAGGTTTTGAATGCTGTCCAGCACGACGACCGCCTGATTGCGATAGCCGCCCTGAAGCCACGGAATCAGCCCCTGATCCTGCGCCGTGAGCGCCAGCAGCGCCACCGCCGAGGCGGCGACGATGACCGCTAGAAGGAGAATGGCGTATTTAAGACAGCCGCCCAGGATGCAGCCTCGCCGGGAGTCGGGCGGCGGTGGGGGCACGACCACCTTTTTCTCGACCGGCGGCGAACTGAAGGGCAGAATTTCCTGGTCGTCCACGGATTGTATCACGCCACGTTCCTCGATCATGGATGGGGATTTGTTGACCTATACGAACGCGCCCGCGAAACGTCGCGCGGCGCGCTACCCACGCGAGCGCTCAAGCTGAACCGCCATCAGGATGCCAAGCAGCAGCCGCTCTTCAAGCTCGCCCGGCTGCAAGCGCTCATCCAGCTTTCCGATGTGAAAGGCGCTTTCAAAGAAGGCGGGCTGTTTCTTGAGACTCAAAACCGGCGTTCCGCTGGGAATGTGCGTCAGTGTGTAGGAGGGGTTGAGGACGTAGCCGGAAACGAGGTTCGCGAACGGCACCATGCCAAGCAGCGCGTCCAGCACCTTCACCCACGGATTGTCCTCGCTCAGCTTGTAGGTTGGCTCGTCCGCGCCGGGATTGAAAATCTCGTAGGTCGCATTCCAGATCGAGCGCATCCCGCGGTGCTTGATCGACCCAAGCTCGCGCCCGGACATATCGCGGAAGTAATAGCGCGCCGAAAAGTCGAGGATGCGGTCTGCTTTTAGCTCGTAAAGCTGCTCCTGCATCTGCTCGTTGGAAAAGACGCGCACGTGTTCCTTGAGCGCCATCACCTTCTGCTGCACGTAAAAAATACTTCGTCCGGTCGCGTCGCGCACAAAAATGCGAGGCGCGAGCGCGATCAGTTTGAAGTTGAGTTGAAGGGGATACTGGTACGCCATGCGGTCTCCTCAAAAGTGTAAAGCCTTCCGTTCGCCCACCTTAGTGTATCATGCCGTATAGGAGCATACATGCAAGGTTACTCCATTCGCAGCAGCCATGTTTCAGGTTTGGAACTGGTTATCGCGCCGTAGATATGATGTTATACTAACGATGATGGCAACAACATCCGACTGGATCACTCGCGCGAAAGCGCACGGCTGGGGCGACCTGCTCAGCGTGTCGCTGGACGCCTTCGCCCCGCTGGCGCCGCTCGGCGCGCAGCTGCTGTGGACGGCGCAGCCCGCGCTCAGCCTGTTCGTGCGGCGCGACACGCTGACGGCGCTGGCGCAGGCGCTGGAAGAGCCGGAAACGCTCGACGCGCTGCGCCGCCAGTTGGACGAGGCGCCGCCCGACCCATCATGAGGGAGACTTAGTGAACAGCACGGTTCAGTTCGTCAGCATCCTCATTCTCTTGCTGGTGCTGGCAACCTATCTCATCCTGACGCAGACGATCCGCCGACGACGGCGGGCACTCGCCCTGCGCCCGATTGCCGCTTACAACATGCTGCCGCTGCTGGTCGGGGAAGCGATTGAAGCGGATCGCCCGATTCACGTGTCGATTGGCTCGTCGGGCGTGGGCGGCGACAACACGATCCTCACCCTCGCCGCCGTCGAACTCGCGTATCAGGTCGCGCAGCGCGCCGCGATTGGCACGTCGGTACCGATGATCACGACGAATGAGACGAGCACGCTGCCGCTGGCGCACGGTATCTTGCAGCGCGCCTATGGGAATCGAGACCTGCTCGAACGTTACCGGGCAAACGGCGCGCGCTGGTATCCATCGGGCGCGCAGTCGCTGGCGTTTGCCGCCGCGCTGACCACGACGCTGGGTGACGAGCGCGTGGCGACAAACGTGCTGGCGGGCAATTTCGGACCGGAACTCGCGCTCGTGCTCGACGCCGCGCATCGCCGTCGCCTGCCCAGCATTGCGACCAGCGCGTCGCCGGAAGGTCAGGCGGTGGCATATGCGCTGTCGGACTATCCATTGATTGGCGAGGAAGTTTTCACCGCGGGAGGCTATCTGGGCGAGAGCGCCAGCCAGGGCGCGGTGATCGCCACGCAGGACGTGCTGCGCGGCTTGCTGATTCTGCTCATCCTCATTCCGATGCTGGATGCCCTGACCAATGGCGCGCTGCTCGCGACGCTTGGTCGGCTGATCGGAGCGCGTTAGCCGATGCGCCACCTCATTGCCCTGCTCGCCTCGGTCATCGCCATCGTCGTCGGCTTGATTACGCTACTTGGACTGCTGGTGGGCGACGATCTCGGTTTTCTGAGCGCGCTGGTCGATGCTTTCCGCGTGCGCTCGCTGGCGGACGTGCTGTTGCAGTTGGTCATGATTACAGTTGGCGTCACTATTTTGATCGGCATTCTCAACCTGCTGGCGGTGCACCTGGGGCGCGTCGTGGGGCGGCGGCGCGGCTGGGTTTACAGCCTGATTCTCGTGCTCAGCACCCTCGGCGTGTTTGGGCTGACGATTGCGGAGCGCGCCCGGCTGGTGCAAACCTCGCCGGACAGCCCCGCGCCAAGTATGGTGCTCTTCGAGACGGTGCAGGTCGCCGTCGAATCGTCGCTGGCGGCGCTCGTCCTGTTCGCGCTGGTCTACGGCGGCTACCGGCTGATGCGGCGCGGCGTGACCTGGAAAGGGATGCTGTTCACCGCCGTCCTGCTGGTCGTGCTGCTCGGCGCGCTGCCGCTCCAGGGCGAAGGGCTGAGCCTGATCGGACAGGTTAGCCGCTGGTTAATGGCAGTGCCGGTCAGCGCGGGCGCGCGCGGCATTCTGCTCGGCATCGCGCTGGCGACGGTGATTACCGGCGTCCGCGTTCTGACCGGGCAAGATCGTTCGTACCGGGAATAGCGGGTTGGCATGAGCGACGACTTCCATAAGGATGAGCTGCCGCCCTGGCTCCAGCATGACGACGAGCCGGAGGATGAGGCGACGCCTGAAGGCGAGACACCGGACGCGCCTGAAGAGCCTGTCGGCGAGATAG
>CALMDI010000016.1 GCA_937864975.1 uncultured Chloroflexota bacterium
GATTGCTCGTCGTGGACGAGACGTTCGCGCCCTGCGGCGTGGGCGCGGAAATCGGGATGCAGGTCATGGAGCGCGGCTTTGACGATCTCGACGCGCCCGTGGCGCGGCTGCATGGCTTGCAAACGCCCACGCCCTACAGCCCGACGCTTGAGGCGGCGGTCGTGCCGAGCGTTGACACGATTGAGCGGGCAGTCCGCGATTTGCTGGCGGAGTAAACACCATGCCGATTCAGATTGTCATGCCCAAGCTCGGCTGGACGATGGAAGAAGGCGTCCTCGCCGAGTGGATCAAAAAGGATGGCGAGCGGGTGGAACCGGGCGACATCCTGTTTACCGTCGAGAGCGACAAGGCGCTTCAGGAAGTCGAGGCGTTCGACAGCGGTATTCTGCGGATTCCGCCGGACGCGCCGCCCGCCGGAAGCACGCTCAAGGTGGGCGAGTTATTGGCGTATCTCGTTCAGCCGGGCGAAGACCTGCCGACCGCCAGCATTCCGACTCCAAGTGCCGAAACCGCCGAGGTCACGGTTCACGACGAACTCGGCGCGTCCATGCTTCAGCCGAGCGTCGCGGGCGCAACGCGGGCGAACGGCGCGACGGTCAGGATCAGCCCGCGCGCGAAACGGGCTGCCGCCGAGCTAGGCATCGACTGGACAGGGTTGGCGGGCAGCGGGCGCACCGGGCGGATTATCGAGCGGGACGTGCGCGCGGCGCACGCGCGCCAGGAAACGGCGGCGCAAGCAGCGCCCATCTCCGGCGCAGCGGACATTAGCCCGGTCGCACGACGCGCCGCGCAGGAGCTTGGCGTCGATCTGGACGCGCTGGCGGCGCAGCACGCGGGGAAGCGGATTACCCGTGAGGACGTAGAGCGCGCAGCAGCTTCACCGGTAACGCCCACGGCAGCATCTCCGAACGGCGAGACACGCACGCCGATACCGACGATTCGCAGGCGCATCGCGGAGGCGATGACACGCAGCGCGCAGACGACGGCAGCAGTCACGCTCGTCACCGAAGTCGACGCAACCGAACTGGTCAGGCTTCGCAAGCAGCTTCGGGCGGGGGGCAAATCGCCCGTTCCGTCGTACAACGATCTGCTGGTCAGGCTGTGCGCCGTCGCGCTGGAAGAACATCCCGCGCTCAACGCGCGCCTCGAAGGCGACGAGATCGTTCAACCCGCTTCGATTCATATCGGGATCGCGGTTGATACGCCGCGCGGCTTGCTCGTTCCCGTGATCCGCGACGTGCAGACCAAAGCCCTGCGGCAGATATCGCAGGAAAGCGCCGAGTTGATCGACGCCACGCGCGGCGGCAAAATCTCGCCCGATGCCCTGCGCGGCAGCACCTTCACCATCAGCAACCTCGGCATGTACGAAATCGACGCCTTTACGCCGATCATCAACCTGCCGGAGTGCGCCATCCTCGGCGTGGGTCGAATTGTGCCCAAGCAGGTCGTCATCGACGCCGACGCCGAGAAGCTGGCGATCCGCCACATGATGTTTACGAGCCTGACGTTCGATCACCGCGTGGTCGATGGCGCGCCCGCCGCGCGGTTCCTTCAGCGCGTCAAGCAGTTTGTCGAGCAGCCGTATCTGTGGCTGGTGGGCTAACCCCACCCCCTGTCCCCCTCCCCGAATTCAGGGAGGGGGAACCTTACGCAAGCAGTCCGTTGTACGGTTGAGTTATGAAGCGGAGAACCTCCGGCAACCCGCCCAGCCTCTCCCTGTCCGTTTCCGTAAATAGCGGATAAGGTTTACTCGGCTACGTCCACCCGTTCCAGAATCCACTCCGTGATGTCCGGCAGCAAGTCCGCGATAAACGTCTGTTCCAGCGTGCCGTATTCGTCGAAGCCGCCCGTCTCCGCTTGCTGGAACAGGTGATTGGCGTCCGGGTAAACGATGACCTTGTAATCCTCATTACCCCCCTGTTCCAGCGCCGCTTCGACCGCGGGCGCGTTCTGCTCGGCATCGACCTGAACATCCTTGCCGCCGAAAATGGCGAGCACCGGAATGTCAATCTGTGTCCAATCCGGCTGCGGATCGTAATTCAGGAAGGACGCGAACCACGGGGATTGAAGATTGCTGAGCTGCGCCTGAACGGTCAGCGCGAGCTGCGCGTCGCCGAGCGCGTCAGCCGGCGGGCGCTCGCCTTCCGGCAGTTGTTCCATCTGCGTGGTAATCGTTTCGCGCAGGAGCGTTTCCAGCGCTGCCCAGTCCTGCCGGTCGATCAGCGGATAGGCTTGCTGCAGGAATTCGATCTGGAGTTGAATCTGCTCGTCGGTTGCACCCTGAGCCGCCAGCAAGCGCTCGTTCTGCACCAGTAACACGTCGCGCCCGATCACGCCCGGACCGGCGAGCGCGACGATGTAGGCAAGGTCGGTGTCCCCGCTTCCGAGCATGGCGGCGACCAAGCCGCCTTCGCTGTGCCCGATCAGCCCGATTTGCTCCGCGTTGATGTCCTCCCGGCTCGCGAGAAAGTCAATTGCCGCCGCGGCATCGGTCGCAAAGTCCTGAATCGTGGACGTCGTGAAATCGCCCGTGGACTCGCCCGCGCCGCGATCATCGTAGCGCAGGACGGCGATCCCGTTTCGTGTCAGATGATCCGCAATCAGTCGGAACGGCTTGATCGCGGCGACGGGCGCCAGCGATTCATCCCGATCCTGCGGACCGCTGCCCGTCACCAGCACCACCGCCGGATGCGGACCTTCGCCCTCCGGCAGCGTCAGCGTGCCCGCCAGCGTCACGTCGCCATTGTCGAAGGTCACGTCTTCCTGTATGTAGGGCACGTCTTCAGCCTCCGCTGTCGAAGCGAGGGGTTGCAGCGCGTCGAGCGCGGGCAGAAAGACCGCGTCATGCAGCCCCTCGAAGTCGTCCGGGCTTGCCATCAGCATGACGAGATAAGTCCGTCCACCCTGCTCTGCCATTGCCATGTCAACCGCGATGCCGATCACATTCACCTGATACAGCGTCCACGTCATCGTATCCGCTGCCAACGTGCCAACCGCCTCCGGCAGCTCGCTCAACCCCAACTGGGGCATCAGCGCTGGCAGCAACTGCTCCGCGCTGAGCACAACCGACTGCTGAAAAATCGCCGTCCGGTCGCTGGGGGTGCTGCTGCGCGCGTAAATGCCGGGCGACACTTCCGTCCAGCCTTGCGGAATCACGCCCTGAAGCTCGAACAATTCGTTGGTGAACGGTTCCAGGACAATGTCGTCCGCCTGTGCCGACACAATGCCCGTCGTCACCATCATCAGCGTCAGCATCAGACAAACGATCTGTTTTAACGAGTTCACAGCAGTCTCCATGATGAATGTTATGCGATCTCATCCCCATTACGGCGAACTCGGTTCGAGTGTTGCAGCGAATGCAGGAACCCGCGTTTCAGGCAGACGAATGTCCGGCGCTCAACTGCGCGTCCTGACCGGCTTGGCGATGCTCGGCGTCACCTTGCGGTTGCGAATCCGCGTCCCTTTCAGGGCGTTGAGCACATTTTTGACCTGATTGCTCGGCACGTCGACCAGCGAGAAATGATCGTACAGCTCAATCGCGCCGATGGAGCGTCCCGGAATATCCGCTTCGTTGGCAATCGCGCCGACCAGATCGCCGGGACGCACGCCGTCCTCGCGTCCCACGTCAATGTAGAGGCGTGTCATGCCGCGCTCCGGTCCCATCTGGTTTCGCTCGCGCCGCTTCCCCTCCGGGCGCTGACCGCGATCTCTCTCCATCGGCTCCGGCTCCGCCAGCCGGTCGTCGGTCTCGTCCGGCGTTGGACCTAACAGCAGCTTAAAGGCGGCGGCGGCGAGTTCGGTCGGGCTGAACTCGTCGCTCATGCTTTCCGCCAGAATCGTGTACGGTTCCAAGCCGTCCTGGGCGATCGCTTCGCGCAGCGTCTCCTTGAACGCCTCGCGGCGGCGGGCGATCACGTCCGCGATGGTTGGCAGGCGCATCCGCTGAAGCGATGAGCCAGTTGTGCGCTGGATCATGTCCCACAGACGCCGCTCGCGGGGCGTGACCAGCGTCACCGCGACCCCCGCGCGCCCGGCACGCCCGGTTCGCCCGATGCGATGCACGTAGCTGTCCGGGTCGAGCGGAATGTCATAGTTGATGACGTGCGAAACAAGCTCGATGTCCAGACCGCGCGCCGCCACGTCGGTCGCGACCAGCAGTTCGACCTGACCGCTGCGAAAGCGATCCATAACCCGGTCGCGCTGCGTCTGGTTCAGGTCGCCATGCAGCGTTTCGGCGGGATAAGCGCGCGCCGTCAGACGCTCGCCCAGGGAATCGACTTCCAGCTTGGTGCGGCAAAAGATGATCGCGGAGGTTGGCTGCTCGAAGTCGAGAATGCGCGCCAGCACCTCGAACTTGTCGCGCCTGCCCACCTCGTAATACACCTGGCGAATCTGGGGCAGCGTCTTTTGCTCGGATTCGACGGTGATGCGCTGCGGTTCGTGCATGTACTGCTGTGCCAGCTTGACGATCGGAGCGGGCATGGTCGCAGAAAACAGCGCGGTCTGACGGGTGTACGGCGTTGCCTTCAGAATAGCTTCGATATCCTCGATGAAGCCCATGTCGAGCATTTCGTCGGCTTCGTCCAGGACGACGGTACGCACCTGCCCCAGCTGCAGCGTGCCGCGGCGAATGTGATCGAAGACGCGCCCCGGCGTCCCGACGACCACCTGAACGCCGCGATCCAGCGCGCGAAGCTGGCGGTCAATCGGCTGTCCGCCATAAACGGGCAAGACCGAAATGCGGTGGTGCTTGCTGTAGGAGTGGAAGGCTTCCGCGACCTGCATCGCAAGCTCGCGCGTGGGGGTAAGGACAAGCGCTTGAGGCGTGCGGCTGGTCGTCTCGATCTTCTCGATGATCGGCAGGGCAAACGCCGCCGTCTTGCCGGTGCCTGTTTGCGCCTGGGCGATCACGTCCGCTCCTTCCAGCAGCACGCGAATCGTTCGATCCTGAATCGGCGTCGGCTCTTCGTAACCAAGCTCGCCAAGCGCTTTCAGAGTCGCCTCGCTTAGACCCAGTTCCTCAAATGTCGATGGCATCAGGCAACCTCCTATTAGCTTGTTGCTGAGGGAATGGTATTAAAATAACATTTTAGATTAACGTTGACAACGGAAAGAGGGGGATTGGACAGCGAGCGGACAGAAAAGTGCCTGAATTATGAATTGAACTGCAAGCCGCCGGGAGCGCGGACGAAGGCAACCGACGCCAGACGCAAGCGATCTGGCGTATCCATTCTCTGGGGCAGGGGTTCAGACTATGACCGGAATTCTCACCGCGCAACGTCTTGATCCCTTCCAAAATTGAGAGTTTCCTAATCATTTCAGGCAGGTCATTGGTACTTCTCATGACTTTCTGATACAGTGGGTAGATATAATTTCCCTTTTATCTCAATCTGTCCCGACTTCCTATGCAGAGGATAATCGCCGCGTGACCTTGGATACCGCCAGCCCGACTCGTCCCCCCAAAGCCCGGAAACTTCCCTGGCAGCAAGCCGTTCTCCCGTACCAGAACTCAGATATGCGTCAAAGTTTGTGGCAGATGCTGACCAGTATCGCGCCTTACTTCATCCTCTGGTATCTCGCCTACCGCAGTCTCGAAGTCTCCTACGTCCTCACCCTGGTCTGTGCATTTTTCGCCGCCCTGTTCGCCTTTCGCACCTTTATCATCTTTCACGACTGCGGGCACGGCTCCTTTTTCAAGTCAAAAAAGTGGAATGACACGGTCGGTGTCCTGACGGGTATCATGACCTTCACGCCCTACTTTGCGTGGCGTCATGCCCACGCCGTCCACCACGCCACGTCCGGCGACCTGGATCGACGCGGCGTTGGCGATGTCTGGACGCTCACGTATAACGAATACCAGACGCTTACGTTCTGGAAGCGCATGTTCTACCGCCTTTATCGCAATCCATTCGTCATTTTCGTGGTCGGTCCCACGATTGATTTCGTCGTGCTGCAGCGGCTTCCGATGGTCAATGCGTCCGACAAGCCGCGCGACAAGAACAGCGTGACCTATACCAACCTGGCGCTGCTCGGAATTTTAATCCTCATGAGCTGGGCGATTGGCTTCCGGGAATACATTCTGGTGCAGCTGCCGATTATCGCGATGGCATCGTCATTCGGCGTGTTCATGTTCTACGTGCAGCATCAGTTCGAGAACGTGTACTGGGAGCGGCACGAGAACTGGGATTATGCGACCGCCGCACTCTATGGCAGTTCCTACTTTAAGCTGCCGCGCGTGCTGCAATGGTTCACCGGCAACATCGGCTTTCACCACATTCACCACCTCAGCCCGCGCATTCCAAATTATCAGTTGGAAGCGTGCCACTATGACAACGAGATTTTTCAGGACGTCGAACCGCTGACATTTCGGGCGAGTCTGAAAGCCATCCATATTCGGCTGTGGGACGAAGATCGTCACAAAGTCATGGGCTACCACCGGGAGCATGAGGACGAGCCAGCGGCGCACCCGGCGGGCGCCAGCGTCGAAATGGCGTGATGCCGACCCACGGCTGACTCTACAGCAACCAGCATCGTACGTATAACATCGAAGAAAAGCGGGCTTCCATTGCGACGGAAACCCGCTTTTTACGTCTCGGATAGAGCATGAACAGACAATCGAGTAAGCTTACTTCCGGTCACGCGGCGAGAATGCGCTCGATAGCCTGTAGCTCGTCGTCGCCGAGCGTGACCTTGTTCAGCGCCGCGACATTGTCCTCAAGCTGCTGAACGCTGCTGGCGCCGATGAGCGCCGAGGTCATACCGGGGTGGCGCAACACCCACGCAATCGCAAGCTGCGCCAGCGTCTGCCCGCGCGCGCGGGCGAGGTCGTTAAGCTGTCGAACCTTACTCAGCTTCTCCTCGGTGATGTCGTCGGGCTGGAGCGCGCCGTGGGATTTGGAAGCGCGCGAACCCTCCGGGATGTCCTGTAGATAACGATTGGTCAGCAGCCCCTGCGCCAGCGGCGAGAACACAATGCAGCCGATCCCCTCCTGGCTGAGCACGTCCAGCAGTTCGCCCTCGATCCAGCGGTCGAACATATGGTAGACAGGCTGGTGAATCAGGCACGGCGTGCCCAGGTCGCGGAGGATGCGCGCCGCCTCGCGCGTCTGGCGGGCGTCGTACGACGAAATCCCCACATACAGCGCCTTGCCCTGTCGTACCGCCTGATCGAGTGCCATCATCGTCTCTTCAAGCGGTGTCTGCGGATCGGGACGGTGGCTGTAGAAGATATCGACGTAGTCGATGCCCATACGCTTCAGGCTTTGGTCGAGGCTGGCGAGCAGGTATTTGCGCGATCCCCACTCGCCATAGGGACCGTCCCACATCCGGTAGCCCGCCTTGCTCGAAATAATCAGCTCGTCGCGATAGGGCGCTAAATCCTGCGCGAAAATCCGCCCGAAATTCGCCTCGGCGGAGCCGGGTGGGGGACCATAATTGTTCGCCAGATCGAAGTGGGTGATGCCAAGATCGAAACCTCGCCGGATCATCGCGCGGGCATTTTCGAGCGTATCCACGCCGCCAAAGTTGTGCCATAACCCCAGCGAGACGGCGGGCAGCAGCAGACCGCTGCGCCCGGAGCGCCGGTAGTCCATTGCATCATAGCGGGTATCCGAAGCCAGATAGACCATGTTATGTCCTTCGACGGAACGGCTTGGGGCGATCCCGCTGAATATACCACGAGACCTGCTCGCTCGACGTCGTGACAAACTATCCCCAAATGCCAGCCCCGCATCGGACGTTGGTTTATCAAACGCGAGCGTGCTCAGCACCAGAGCGCGCCATTGAGGATTGTCACCTCAAGTATCGATAATATCGAAGTTATTTATAATCAACTCTATGGCGTGGTGTATGTGCCTGCCCTCTGTGTAGCGACGGTTCCACCGTTACGCCCCTGACAGCATCCGTCCGTAGAGCAGGGAATAAGGATAGGGGTGGCGAACGGACTCACCTTTCAGGAACTGAATATCGCCAGTGGCATCGCCGCCGCGTTCGTTTCGCTGTGCGTCGCGTTCATCGCCTGGCGTCACCGTCACAGCCACCGCGTCCTCTGGTTTACGAGTCTTGCAATCGCCGTCTGCTGGATAGCAATCTGTTATGTCTTTGAGGCGCTCGCGGGCTACGATCTCGAACGTTACATCTTCTACAGCAAGATCGAATATATACCGCTCGCGTTCATTCCCCTGCTGTGGCTGGGCTTCGCGCTGACCTTCAGCGGGAAAGAACGCCCGCTCTCCCCGGCGCTGTTCGCGCTCTTCGTCTTATTAGCCTTCGTCACCATTGCCCTCGTCTTCACCAACGAGGCGCATGGGTTAATCTGGAAGGAAGTTCGCTTTGATGCCGGTCGCTCCCTGCCGATCTTCACTCCAACCTATGGCATGGGGTTCTGGGTATACATAATTTACGCCTATCTCCTTTATCTGGTGGGCAGCGTTGTCCTGTTCAGGCAGGTCGTCGGGGTATGGAACCTCTACCGGGCGCAGGCGGTGCTGGTTCTGATCGGCACCGCGATGCCCTGGATAGGCAACCTGCTTCAGATTTTCGACTCACTCAATCCGGTTCCCGAACTGTACCTGAACGCCTTCTTTCTCACCCTGGCGATGACGGCGTTTGCCTTCGGCTTGTTCCGCCTGCATCTCTTCGACATTATGCCCCTCGCTCACGAAACGGTTTTGAATACGGTTCCCGCGGGCTTGGTGGTGATCGACGCACAGGGGCATGTCGTCGCGGTCAACAAAAACGCCCAACCCTACCTGGCTCCCGGCGCCGATCCCATCGGCAAGCCCGTGAGCGCCCTTTTCGCCTTCCTGCCCGTCCCTTTTCACAAAGCGTATGACGTGATCGCTGTCCCGTCTCAGAACGAAGACCGTTACATCGAAGTCAGCGCGACCCCGATTATTGACCGTCGCGGCACGCAGCGAGGTCATCTTCTCGTTTTGTCGGACATCACCGAGCGAAAACAGGCGGAATTGGAACTGCGACAGGCGCTGGAGAAGGAAAAAGAGCTGCATCAACTGAAGTCGCGCTTCGTGTCGATGGTTTCGCACGAGTTCCGAACGCCGCTCGCCGCCATTCAGACGTCGGGAGACCTGCTCAAATATTACTGGGATCGCATGTCGGAAGAACGAAAACGCGAGCACCTCGAAAAAATTGAGGCGCAAATTCGGCTGCTCACCGGGATGCTTGAGGACATTCTGATGATTAGCAAAGCGGAAGTCGTCGGGGAAGACTATCGACCGGAGCGCATCGACGTCGAGCCGCTGTGCCGGGCGCTCGTGGACGAGCTTCGTACCGCTTTCGGCGCGCATCAGGCGATTCACGTTTCCGTGTATGGGCAGGCGCGATCGGTCGAAGCCGATCCGAAGCTGCTGCGCCAGGCGGTCGCCAATCTGCTTTCCAACGCGATTAAATATTCCCCGGAGGGAAGCTCGATCTACCTGAATTTGTTTTATGAGCCTGACCAGATTCGACTTCAGGTGCGGGACAACGGCATTGGAATCCCCAAAGAAGATCAGAAGCGGCTGTTTGATTTATTCCACCGCGCGGAAAATGTCGGCAATCGGCAGGGAACCGGGCTGGGGCTTGCCATCGTGAAACGCTCGGTCGAGGCGCACGGCGGCACGATTCAGGTGCAGAGTGAAATTGGAAAAGGGACGGTGTTTACCATCGCCATTCCCGCCCCTGTCGAGCATGAAGCGCTGGCGTGACGACGATTTCGGCGCTGCCCGACGTGGCGCACAAGCTCAAACAACGCCCTGTTTGCGTTAATGTCTTCCCATTCCGCCTTTACAACCCGGCAAACGCCAATAAATGAGCGACGAGTGATGAAGTAGAGGATATGGCTTGGTAGGGGCGGACCCACGTGTCCGCCCGTTCGGTTTCAAATTCGGGCGCACATGCGCGGGGGCAAAGCCAAAAGCTCTGCCTTCAGTCACCGCCATGAGGCGGTAACCCCAGGCAAGGGTGCGCCCCTACCCGTGTCCTCGTTATTCACTACTCCCATTGAGCCGATTTTCCCGCGCGTTGAGTGGGTTTTCGAGTCATAATCTGCCGGATGAGCGATCAACCCTCCCCCAACCCCGATTCCGGTGACGACTGGCATGAACTCCCGCTGGATGCCTGGCGGGACACTTATACCACCCTGCATAAGTGGATACAGATCGTCGGCAAGGTGCGGCAGGCATTGACGCCGCCCATCGATCACTGGTGGCACGTCACGTTTTACCTGACGTCGGATGGACTGACGACGTCGCCCATTCCGTACCCTCGCGGGCTGCGGACGTTCGAGATCGACCTGAATTTTATCGAGCATTGCCTCGACATCCGCACGAGCAGCGGCGAGGCACGAACGATCCCGCTGCGCCCGCAATCTGTCGCCGCCTTCTATCACGAGTTCGTGTCGGCGCTGCACGCGCTCGGCGTCGAGGTGGAAATTACGAGGGAACCGGACGAGCCGCCGGATGCGATCCCGTTTGACGCCGACCACACGAATGCTGCTTACGACGCCGCCTACGCGCATCGCTGGTGGCAGATTATGCGCCTGTCCGACATTGTATTAAAGGAATTTCGCAGTCGCTTTCGCGGCAAGGCGAGTCCGGTGCATTTCTTCTGGCACAGCTTCGATCTCACCGCGACCCGTTTTTCCGGTCGCCGCGAGCAGCGCCAGCCGGACACAGAACGCGCGGAACGCCACTTCGATGCGGACGAGGAGTTCGGCGTCGGATTCTGGCCCGGCAGCGGCGCGGTTCAGGCGCCGGCATATTACGCCTACGTCTCGCCCCAACCGTCAGGCTTTCCCGATGCGACGGTGAAACCGGCGGAAGCGTTTTATTGCCAGCCGTTTGGCGAATTCATTTTGCTTTACGAGGACGTGCGCCGCTCGGCGGATCCGAAGCAGATGCTGCTCGATTTTTTTCAGAGCACCTATGAAGCCGCCGCGAGGCTCGGTCATTGGGATCGCGAAACTCTGGAGCAGCCGTCTGAGGAATAACAAGACGTGGAGATGCCTGGCGCACCCCCACCCACAGATCATCACGCGGAGGGTTTGAGTCATCGCGCGTTCCCCGCTAGCTCTGAATGGGAACGGCGCTGCGCCAGAACTCAGCCAGCGCTGCCATGCCGTTTTCGACGTCCGCGAGTGAGCAGGCGTAGGAAATGCGGACGTGCCCTTCGCCATACTCGCCAAATGCCGCCCCCGGCACGACCGCGATCCCCGTTTCTGTGAGCAGTCGCCTGGCGATGCCTTCCGAGTCGCCGCCCAGCGCGGACAGGTTCGGGAAGGCGTAGAAGGCTCCCGTCGGCGTCACCAGCGACGCGCCCGGCAGTCCTTCAAATGCCTCGACAATCGCCCGGCGGCGGCGATCAAACTCCCCGACCATCTGGGCGATGCTCTCCTGCGGACCCCGCAGCGCGGCGTTCGCGCCTGCCTGTGCAAACGAGGTCGCGCAGACGGTGGTGTACTGGTGAACGCGCACCAGCACGCCGATGATTTCGGGCTTAGCGACCACGTAGCCGAGACGCCAGCCCGTCATGGCATAGGATTTCGAGAAGCCATTGACCGTCAGGGTTTTATCGGCAATTTCTGGGAAGGTCGCCATGCTGACGTGTTCCGCGCCGTCGAAAATGATCTTTTCGTAAATCTCGTCGGACATCACGAACAGGTCATGCTTCGCGGCAATCGCCGCCACTTTCGCCAGCGTGTCGCGCGTGTAGACCACGCCTGTCGGGTTATGCGGCGAGTTCACGACAATCATGCGTGTGCGCGGGGTAATCCGGCGCTCAATCTCGTCCGGGTCGAGTTGAAAGCCATCGGCTTCGCGCAGCGGCACGCCGACGATTTTTGCGCCTGCCAGATGCGCGCAGTAAAAGTAATGCAGCCACATCGGGTCGGGGATCAACACCTCGTCGCCGGGGTTGAGCAAGCCGAGCATCGCCATCAGCACGGCTTCATTCGCCCCGACCGTCACAATGATTTCGCGATCCGGGTCGACTGTCAGCCTGTTATCCGCCAGCAATTTCTGGCTGATCGCCTGTCGCAGTTCCGGCAATCCATAATTGGACGTATAGGCGACCAAGCCATCGTCCAGCGCCTGTTTTGCCGCTTCTTTGATGTGCGCGGGCGTGTCGAAGTTCGGGCGACCGATATAGTAGGGGTAAATCGTCCGTCCCTGCGCCTTAAGCTGATCGACCTGTTCAAACACCTTGCGAATGCTGGAGAACGGGATGTCATTCATCCGCTCTGCCTGTTGCACCATGAGCTTTCCTCCTCAGCCCGAACCGCCGCGCCGGGTCATTCCCTACTGGACTTCGCGCAGCTCCACCCACTCGACATCGACGTGCGGCACGCCGAGAAAACGCGCCGTGAACGCCGCGAACTCGTCCACGTTGTCGCCCGTGACCATGAAGCTGTAATGGGGCGGCGTCGCGCGCGATCCCCGCAGAGCATTGGCGTCTTCGAGTATCTGGCGCGCTTCCACGGTGACCGCTTCCGCCGGATCAACCACCATGACGCTGCCGCCCACCGTCTCGTCGATGAGATCGCGTACGCAGGTTAAATCGGTACAGCCCAGCACCAGCGTATCGACATCGCGCACGGGCGCGAAATACTCGTCGCACAACGCGCTCAGGTACGCCCGGTCGTCAATCTGCCCCTTTTCGCATAACCGCAGCAGGACGGGCGTCGAAACGCTCAGCACGTAGGCGTCGGGTTCCAGCGCGAGCACCGCCCTGTCGTAAGCCCGGCTTTCCGCCGTGAGTTCCGTGCCCCAGACGCCAATGCGCCGGGATTTGCTGGCGGCGAGCGCCGCGCGAACGCCGGGCTGGATCATGCCGAGCACCGGAATTTCGGGATAGGCGCGCT
>CALMDI010000017.1 GCA_937864975.1 uncultured Chloroflexota bacterium
CTGATCCATCAGCAGCGCCGTCGTGTCGAGATCGAGCGGACCGTCCTGAAGCTGCGACCGCAGGCTGCCGCCGCGCAGGTAGCGCATCACCAGGTATGCCCCGCCCGGCTCGCGCCAGTAGTCGTACAGCGGCACGATATGCATGTGTTCGAGTCGGGCGACGAGCTGCGCTTCCGTCTCGAACGAGCGGATGAAGTCGGGCTGATTCGCGTACTGGGGAAGGATGATTTTGATGGCGACGTCGCGCTTCACCAGCGGCTGGTAGGCGCGATAAACCGCGCCGAATCCGCCAACGCCGATCAGCTCGTTTAACTCGTAACCACGAATGATTTGTCCGGTCAGGGATGCCAACCGATGCTGTCTCCAGGAGCGTTTAGCCAAGCCAAACGTACAGCGCGGACGGGGACGAACTCTTACGAATATTACCAAATGTCGATATGGATTACCAGTGACGCTTTCGCCTGCGCCACGCCCGCGACTCCCTCAAGACGTTGACTGCTTTTCATAGGTTCCCGACACGTCAAAACTCATCCGGTTCATATTACCTCTTCCCTGCGCCTTTGCGTTAACTCTTTTTCTTTCCTCATTGTCGCTTGTGGTTCGAATACCGTTCGCCGCTGCTCGTTCGCCTCGTTATAATTTGAAACGCTTTCGTGCCTGGGTAAATTCTGGAAAGGGTTTTCCTCTGATGAGTGATCAAGCGACGACGCAGCTTGTGAACCGCGCCCTCGAACGGGGCGAGGGGGTGCTTCAACTGATGCCGAACTGGGTGCCGCGCGTCTTTTGCGTGCCGGGGCGGCGACTCCGGTTGGACACCCGTGACCTGTACGCGCTCGGCGCGCACCGCGGCGGCATTGACGAGCGCTGGTTTTCGTCCACCACGGCTGCCGACAACGGACCCGGTACGCCGTGGGACGAGGGATTGAGCTACATCTACGTCGATGGCGAGCGCGCGACGCTGCGCGACGCGATTGGCTTGATGGGCGAGGCGCTGCTCGGCAAGCAGGCGATGTCTAAGTACGGCGGTTGGGTAATGTACAGCAAATTCTTCGACAATATGTACCCGCTGCCGCATCACATGCACCCCAGCGACGAGGTCGCCGCTCGGGTCGGGCGCGTAGGCAAGCCCGAAGCCTATTACTATCCGCCTCAGTACAACTTCGCGCTCGACATGTTTCCCTACACCTTTTTTGGCTTCGAGCCGGGGACGACCAGAGAGCAGGTCATCGACTGTCTGGTGCGCTGGGATCAAGGCGACAACCGCATTCTCGATCTCTCGAAAGCCTATCGCCTGACGCCCGGCACCGGGTGGGACGTGCCGCCGGGAATTTTGCACGCGCCTGGCACGCTGTGTACCTATGAGCCGCAGCGCGCGAGCGACGTGTTCTCGATGTGGCAGTCGCTCGTAGCAGATTATCAGGTTGTGCCGTGGTCGAATGTCGTCAAGGACGTGCCGCCTGAGCATCATCACGACTATGACTACCTGATGTCGATGCTCGATTGGGAAGCCAACGTCGATCCGAATTTTAAGGAGAATCACTTCACCGAGCCGAAGCTGACGGGCGACCCAGAGGCGATGCTTGCCGAAGGTTACGACGAAAAATGGATTACCTATGGCAGTGAGTGGTACAGCGCCAAAGAATTGACGGTGAACCCCGGCGTCACGGTGACGATCCGCGACAGGGCGGCATACGGCATGATCTGTGTGCAGGGTTACGGACGCTTCGGCGTGCATCCAATCTCGTCGCCCACGCTCATCCGCTTTGGGCAAATGACCGAGGACGAGTTTTTCGTGACGGCGGAGGCGGCGCAGGCGGGCGTAGAAATCACCAATCTCAGCACCACCGAGCCGCTCGTCATGCTGAAGCACTTCAATCCCGGCAACCCGGATATGCCGTCGAGAGGCTAATTCGGTTGTTTCAAGACAGGAGGAGGGCAGCGTGTCCGTACTGGAGCGGATTGTAGAGACACGAATCGTCGCAATTTTCCGCGGCGATTATCAGGGGCGGTGGCTGGAAGTTGCCCAGGCGTTGATCGACGGCGGCATCCCGGTGATGGAGGTCACGCTCAACTCGCCGGGAGCCGTGGACGGCATCGCCTTGCTCAGAGCCAGGCTCGGCGAGCGTATTGTCCTCGGCGCTGGAACCGTGCTGACTACCGACGAAGTGCGGCGTGCGGCGGACGCGGGCGCGTCGTTCGTCGTCGCGCCCGATACGGACGAGTCGGTCATCGAAGCGTGCAAATCGCTCGGTCTGCCGGTGATTCCCGGCGCTTACACCCCGACGGAAATCAAGCGCGCCTACGCGCTCGGCGCGGATATGGTCAAATTATTCCCGGCACAGACGCCGGATTACATCAAAGCCATTCGCGGTCCGCTCAATCACATTCCGCTGATGGCAACGGGCGGGGTAGAACTGGGCAACGCCGCCGAGTTTTTCAAAGCAGGGGTCAAAGCGATTGGTCTCGGCTCATCCCTGACCAAGCCGACCTTCACGGCAGACGACATTCGGGCGCGTGCCGCGCAGTTTGTTGCCGCCGCGCACGGCAGGCAGATCGCATAGGCTGGATCACGGAGCAGGGGATCGAAATCCACCAGGAATCATCACCTCATGAGCGCGTGAAATAAAAAGCGACCAGCCCGACGGCTGATCGCTCACTTTTGTACCTTTGAACTTATGACCAGCGTTCGAGAAGGTTTTCCTTGCGCTGATTCATAATGACGACTTGAACCCGCAGATCCCGCAGCAAACGAATGACATAGGGATTTTCGACCACAACCATCGTCTGGATGTGTCCGCAGCGCTCCAGGCGGAAGTGATAAACGCCGTTACGGCGTCCGCCGGGATGCCAGTGTTCCTGCCGGAATACCACCCCGTGAACTTGCCAGTCCTGTTCCAATGCCGTTCGCAAGGCATCCCCCGGCGCGAAGCGCTCGGACTCAGGCGACCAGTGGCGACATTCTTCGTCCAGTACTTCTGTTTCGGCTTCGCGAAATGCAACCTGCCTCATCATATTCCCCAGTGCCGACTACGGATATTAAAGCTATCCCTGTGCAACCACTGGCAGAGAGTGCAATGAAGTGAGCCACGAGTTGTCAGTGTGTTGGCGACGACGAATGAAGTGTGTAATTTCTGACGTATATGCACATTGTAATGCGAAATCTGAAATTTGTCACTAAATGTTTAATCAAAATCTAAAAGTTTGTGTTACAAAATTGGATAACTTCCACAACGAATCCGAGACAATAAATTCGCCTACCGCTCCCCGATCAACCCGGCGCTTGTGATAAATTGCCAAAAACCTGTTTCAGCCATGCTCGTTTTGATTTCCTCTACAAGCCCCAACTTGCCGCATCAGCCCCATTGCATTGGCATTGACCGACTCGCAGAAAGCGACTGGTGTAGACTTGGAGAGCGCATTTCCGGGAACGCTCTGGATCATCGGGAGCTGTCCAGCCAGCGCGCGGCATCCGGTGCGAAATACGTCACGATCATGTCCGCGCCCGCGCGCTTGATGCCGATCAGCGATTCCAGCGCGCAGCGGCGAAGATCAATCCAGCCATTCGCGCCCGCCGCGTGCAGCATGGCAAACTCACCGCTGACCTGATAGGCTGCCAGCGGCAGTGGGTAGGTGCGGCGTACCGCGCTGACGATATCGAGATAGGGAAGGGCGGGCTTGACGATCAGCATGTCCGCTCCTTCGGCAACGTCCAGCGCGACTTCTTTCAGCGCTTCGCGGGCGTTTGCCGGATCCATCTGATATTGGCTGCGGTCGCCAAACTGCGGCGGGCTTTCGGCGGCGTCCCGAAAGGGTCCGTAGAAGCCGCTGGCATATTTCGCCGCGTAGCTCATGATCGCCGTATGCTGAAAGCCGCTGCCGTCGAGCGCCGCGCGAAGCGCGCCGACCATGCCGTCGATCATGCCGGACGGCGCGATGACGTCCGCGCCTGCCCCGGCGTGGACGACCGAGGCGCGTCCCAACAATTCCAGCGTTGGGTCGTTGAGGAGATAGCCTTCCGGCAGGTTCGAATCATAATAGGCGTCGCCGACGGTGTTGACGATGCCACAGTGCCCGTGACTGGTGTACTCGCAGAAGCACATATCCGAGATGACGACCATCTCCGGCGCGACGTCCTTGATCGCGCGGACGGCGTTCGGGATAATGCCATCTGTACTAAAATTATCGCTGCCGCAGGCATCTTTCGTTTCGGGAATGCCGAACAGAAGAACTGCCGGAATGTTCAGCGCCCTGATACGCCGGATTTCGTCGGGGAGGCGGTCAACCGACCGCTGAAATTGTCCCGGCATCGAGGCGATGGGCTGCTGAACGTCATGCCCGTGGCGCACGAACAACGGGTAAATGAAGTCTGACGGGCTGAGTGTGGTCTCCTGCACCATGCGGCGAATACCCGAACTCAGGCGAAGGCGGCGCGGTCGCAGCGTCGGATAGGACGCCGACGTTTGGGACGCGCTCTCGTGAGGTTTATCCGGGTCGGCAACGAACATGGCATTCTCCTTCGAGGTCAGGGCTTCACAACGCCACGCGCTTCTCGGCGAAGTAGCGTTCCAGACCGTCGATTAATCCTTCAAGGGTATGGTTTTCAGGCAGAACGTTCACGTGCAATCCCTGCGCGCGCGCCGCGTCCGCCGTTTTCGGTCCAATGCAGGCAATACATACATCCGCGATGGATGCCCGACTGTCTCCCTCGGCGTCCAATCGGGCGATCAGGTTCGCGGCGGTGGACCCGCTGGTCAGTGTAATCGCGTCGATCTCGCCAGCCGCGAGAAGCGTGGGCAACGTTACGCCGCCGCTGCCGACGACCGTCGGATAGGCATCCACACGGGTCACAATCGCGCCGCTACTCCGCAAGGCTTCGGCAAATCGGTCATCAGCTAATGCCGACTGCGGCAGAAAAACCCGCGCGCCGGTGATCGGCTGAATCGCGTGCGCCAGCCCTTCTCTCACATAGACGCTAGGGATCAGGGACACGTCAACGCTCAGATGATCTTTCGCCGCCTGTGCGGTAGCGGGACCGATGGCGGCGACGGAAAGCCCGGACAGCGCCGACATGGGGAGCGCTAACGCCGCGAGGCGGCGAGCCAGCGCCAGCGCTGTATTCGCGCTCGTCAGGATCAGCCAATCGAAATGTCCGGCGGCTGCTTCTCGAAGGGCGGCATCCAGCGCGGTGGTGCTTTCCGGCGGCGCGATGTCGATGCAGGGATAGAGCAGGGGAAGCGCACCGCGCGCGCTCAACAGCGCCGCTAGCTTGCCCGCCTGATGCGGCGCGCGCGTAACGACGACGCGGCGGTTCGCCAGCGCGCTCACGCGATTAACTCCAACAGGCGCTTCACGCCCCGGTCGAGGGCTTCGCGGGCGAGGTCGTTCCCAACCGCGCGCGCGTCCACGACCGTCGCCGCGCCAGAGCGATGCACGTCGATCTGTTCGGTTCCATCCGGCGCGGTCACGCGCCCGTGCAGCCACAGCCCGTCGTCTTCGACGGTCGCGTAGGCGGCGATGGGCAGCGAGCAGCCGCCGCCAAGCCCGGCAAGGAACGCGCGCTCGGCGGTGACGGCGATCGCGGTCGCGCTGTCGTTGACCGGTTCGAGCAGCGCCCGCGACTCGGCTTCGTCGCGGCACTGCGCCGCAAGCGCTGCCTGACCCGGCGCGGGCAGCATGTCGTCCAGCGACAAAAGCTGCGTGACCACGTCGAGACGACCCAGGCGTTCCAGACCCGCCGCCGCCAGCACGACCGCGTCGTAAATGCCACCCGGTTCAAGCGCTTTACGAAGGCGCGTATCGACGTTGCCGCGTATGTCGGTGATGGCGAGGTCAGGGCGGCGATGA
>CALMDI010000018.1 GCA_937864975.1 uncultured Chloroflexota bacterium
TCTTCCTGCTCGTAGATGCCGTGGAACTTCAGCAGCAGCTTGGCGGACTCCGTAAAATATTTGTCGCCGCTTTCCAGTTCGTTCGGCAAACTGCCGACCAGCCCGTTGCTCTCCGCCTTGACCACTTCGCAGCTTAACTTCGCCATCGGGTTTGCCCTCGCAAACAAAAAGCCCCGGCGGTGTCCGGGGCTTGCGTGTGACTAAAGAAAATCAGCTAGTCTGCACGAACGCACTGCCCTACCGGGACACCAACCCGCGGCGCCGGATCACAACAGGGGCAACACATCGCGCAGCACACGGCAATCATGGGAGCCAAAATCTCATCGTTACGATGATTACTCTTTGCCATTATAATGTGCGCCAGCCGCATGTCAACGGTTCACGCCTGTTTCCGCGCCGCCAGGGTTCCGAACATTCACCACTTCGGGTTGTGCAAACCGCCTATGACCACTCACAAAGGCTCTGGCATACGTCCGTCCGGTTACCCCGTTCTGCTCGACCTCGCCGGGCGCGCCTGCGTCGTCGTGGGCGGGGGCGCGGTCGCGGAGCATAAGGTTCTGGGGCTGCTGGAAGCGGGCGCGCGGGTGACGATCATCAGTCTAACACTGACGCCGATGCTGGAAGCGCTCGCTCAAACCGGAACGATTGCAGTCCGAAAGCAGGTTTACGAAGCGACCGTATTCGAGGGCATGAGACCCCTGCTCGTGTTTGCCGCCACGGATTCGCCCGACGTCAACCGCCAGATTGCCGACGATGCCCGTGCGGTCGGCGCGCTGGTCGATACGGTGGACGCTTCCGCGAAGAACGATTTCAGCAGTATGAGCGTCATACGCCGCGGGTTTCTCATCATTGCCTTCTCGACGAGCGGAGCATCGCCCGCGCTGGCGGCGCGACTGCGCGCCGTGCTTGAGGGCGTTGTCGGAGAGGAATACGCTGTTCTGCTGGACTGGCTCGCGGCGACGCGCCCGCTGGCGAAGGCGCAGATGATGGACGAAGCACAGCGCCGCGCGCTCTGGGCGGCGATTCTCGCCTCGCCCATCCTGAGCGATCTGAAATCGGGGAATACCGGCAGAGCGCGCGCCCAGTTTGATCGAATTCTGAACGAGTACGGGCTTCGCGGAGCGGCGGAATGACGACGGCGCTGGTATTGGCGGGGCATGGCTCGCACATCAGCCCGCAGACGGCGGGGCTGGTGTGGCAGCACGTGGACGCGCTGCGAGCGATGGGCGTAGCCGACGAGATCACGGCGGCGTTCTGGAAAGAGCCGCCGTCGTTCCACTGGGTCTTGAACACGCTCGACGCCGACGACGTGACCATCGTGCCGCTGTTCACGGCGCAGGGCTATTTCACGCAGACGGTTATTCCCACTGAATTCGGTCTCGATGGGGAAATTACACATCGAGATGGACGCATTATCCGATACGCGCGCACGCTCGGCGAGCATCCGTACCTGGCGTCGGTCGTGCGGCAGCGCGTTCAGGACGCGGCGCGCGCGCTCAACGCCGCGCCGGAGCAAACGGCGGTCGCAATTCTGGGGCACAGCACGCGCCGCAACCCGGAAAGCCGCCGCGCCACCGAAGAACAGGCAGCGCTGCTGCGTAACAGCCATCTCGCCGCCGAGGTCGTCGCCGCGTACCTGGACGACAGCCCCGGTATTGACGAAATTTACGCGATGACGTCCGCGCCCATGTTAATTGCCGTCCCCTATTTCCTCGCGCTCGGCTCGCATACCACTATCGACGTGCCGAGCGAGCTTTCGCTGGAACCGGGGCAAACGCGCGCCGAAATCAACGGGCGCACGATTTATTACACCGACCCAGTCGGCACGGAAGCGGCGCTGCGCGAGGTGATTCTGGAACTCGCGCGGGACGCGGGCGCGCCGCTGCACCCGCCTCACAAAGGCTCGCCGTGGGATTGTTTCCCGGCACGCGGGCGCGACACGCTGCTGGAACTCGTACCAACGTCCGGTCGTGTCCACTTTGGCGAACTGCTCCTGTCTGCCGCCGAGGTTTGCCCCGTGGACGGCAACAACGTCACCGAGATTGACA
>CALMDI010000019.1 GCA_937864975.1 uncultured Chloroflexota bacterium
CGCGAGAGCGCCGACCGCTTCCTGCGCGTTCTCGACCTGCACGTAAGGAACGGCAAGCCCCTCGACATCGCGCTCGCCGACAATCGCCGCCGCACCCCGTTCAATCGCCTGCGGAATAAAGTCGTGCCCATCGACGGACAAGCCTCGCCGCGCCGCGAAGATTCCGCCCGGCTCGACCTCAGCACTGCTTTCGACCACCGGCGCGGTAATCTCGGCGTCGCCGCTGACGGATACGACGCCGGGAATGGAGGCAATGAGCTGTTGTAATGTCTTCATCAAAGGGTGGCGGGACGCGCCCCTATATCTCCGATTTCCTAACATTCGCGGCGGGTCAAATTCCCTTTCTGTTGAATCCTACAGAAATCGCCTCGCGCGCGCCAGAGAAAACAAACGCGCCGGGCAAGATGCACCGGCGCATTGAAATATACAGGAGTCGAGAGGCGCTTAGCGCAGCCGTCCCGACATTTCCGACAAACCGCTGCGAACGCTGCCATCCACAACGCGGTCTCCACTCCGCAAAATCAAGCCGCCAAGAATGTTTGGATCGACCGAGAACGTAACGTTCTCCGCGCCGAGATCACGACGCGCGCGCGCCTGTTCCTCGTCGGTCAGCGGCATGGCGCTCACAACTTCCACCGATCCGCTCAGCGTTTTCGCATTCGCGGGCATCTGCGTGAAGAAGTTGTTTACAAGCGTCTGCTGGCGCTTCTGATCCAGCGATTCGCCAATCAGGCGCTGCGCCATTGCCGACGCGATGCCCGCCACCTGACCACGCAGGTCGGCAAGCTGGCGGTCGCGCTCTTCATTCGCGCGGACGCGCCCTTCCTCGCGAATACGGTCTGCTTCAGCGCGAGCTTCCGTCTCCACCGACCGCGCGACATCTTCACCGCGCGAGCGGGCTTCTTCGACCACGCGCGCCGCCTCGGCGCGCGCTGCCGCCAGAATTTTTTCGGCTTCCGTCTCGGCGTTGCGACGCGCATTCGCTGCCGCTGCCGCGTCTTCAAGACCGCGCTGGATACGCTGCCGGCGATCCCGCAGGACATTGGTCAGCGGGTCGTAGAGAAACCGGGTGAGCAGCGTATAAATGACGATGAACGCGATGATCTGGACGAGCAAATAGCCCAGATTAAGACCTAACCCTTCCACGCCGTGCTCCTTTCTTGGCTATAAGTCCACACTAGAGCACGAATAGAATGATCAGCGAAACGACGAGCGCGTAAATGGCGACCGCTTCCGCGAATGCCACACCCAGAATCATGTTCGTCTGAATGGTGCTGGAGAAATCTGGGTTGCGCGCCATCGCCTGCACCGCGCCGCCAACCGCGAGACCAATACCGACCCCGCCGCCCAGAGCGCCGATCATCGCCAGTCCCGCGCCGATTGCCTTGCCTGCCAGCATGACTGCTTCTTCCATATTTACTGCTCCTTCAGGATGGTTAGCTGTTAAAAGTCTGTGCGTACCCGGCTCAAAACCGGAGATGAATGCGACCGTTGGCGTCGCTTCACGATTAGGGATGCGCTGGTGTCATCTCCCCCACCGCCGACGCCTCCACCGGGATTTCCTCGGCGTGACCATGCTCGTCCTCGGCGTGGTGTGAGGCAGTCGCCAGGTTCATGAAAATCGCCGTCAGCAGCGCGAACACAAGCGCCTGAATGATGCCGACGAAGAATTCCAGAATGAAGAAGGGCCACGGCAGGAACGGGATCAGGAAGCTCATGACGAACAGCAAAATCGACCCGGCGAAGATATTGCCCAGAAGTCGGAAGGCAAACGAGAGAATTCGGGCAAATTCGCCGATCAATTCCAGCAGACCCACCGCCACGTCGATGCCGCCAAGCGGCGAGGTGAGCAGCGTGCGGAAATTGAAGAACTTCGTCAGATAGCCGATCCCAAGCGCCCGGAAGCCAAGCACCTGCGTCATGACGACGGCGATCAACGCGAGCGCCGCCGTCATGTTCAGGTCAGTCGATGGCGCGCGCAGGAACGGGATGATGTGCCACGGCACGCGCGGGTCGCCGGTCGGAGCGTGTACGGCTTCCAGGCGCTCCTCTTGAGGCTCGCCCGTCTCGGCTGCTTCTGGGTCCGGCTCGACGGCTTCGTCAATCCGCCCGCCCTCTTCAACCGCGCCTTCCGTATCCCCGGTCACTGCGCCTTCGTGCGCGACCGCCGCTTCCGTTGCCGCCGCCTCAACACCCGCCTCCGCGGACTCCGAATCCGCAGCCGGTTCAAGCTCGTGTTCAGCGCCCGCGACAAGCGCCTCAGGTCCCTCGATTACGCGCGTCGTGCCGGTCGCGCAGTTTTGCTGTTCGCGCGCAATCCGCGCCTCCACCGTCATCACCGCGGTTTCTTCCGGGCTAAGCCAGGGACAGTCCGGGTCCAAGGCGTAGACTCCCGGCAGCACGGTGTTGAGTTCAAAGCCCTCTTCGACTTCGACAGCCCCTGTCGCGGGATCGCTTTGCGCCCGAGCGTGCAGGAAGCCAACACTATCGACGCCCGGAATCAGCTCGATCCAGTTCGACAGCAGGACGATGAGGAAGATGGTCATGAAGAAGGAGAAAATATAGCGCAGGTACCGCTCGCCCGTGATATTGCGGACAAAACCGTAGAGACCCTCAAATGCCATCTCGAACAGGTTATAAAAACCGCCGCGTGGCACTTCGTTGCTGCCCTTTGGCATCGCCCCGCGCGTATAAAAGGCAAGCAGAATCAGCAGAATCCAGACGATGATCGACGCCGCCAGCGTATTGGTCATCCAGCCGTTGGGCCAGACCTCACCGGGCAATTGAATCACGGGAATGACGGGCGGGACGGTGAGCATGACCACGAAGCCCGCGATCAGCAGCAGCAACGCAACCCAACGCCGTTTCCCACTCCAATTAAACGTCACGTGTGGTGTCCTCCTTCTTGGCGGGTGAAGAAGCCTGAAATTGTCGGCTCTTGTAAAGTGTATATCGGTAAACTAACCACAAATTCAGCGGAATACTTGCCAGCAGCATGAATAGTAAAAAACGCGGTTTCGTGCCGAACTGCTGGTCAAGAAACATCCCAAACAGCAGCGCGGCGCCTACCACCAGGATCAGAAAGCACCCAACCTGCCCGACAACCCCCGCTGCAACTCCGTAGAATGAGAACGGCGATTGATCGGGTTTCATCCGTCCTGCCTTGCTGCCAATCTGCCCGCCGCTGGTAACTCGTGCGTTTTGTCACAATCATACTGAACGGACTGGCAAAAGTCAAATTTATCCTGGCGGCAAATATGCGCGGGCATTACGTGCGGCTGACCTCGTGAGGGCGCGCATTGTAACGTGGCGCCCCTCTACACTGCAAGGTCAGGCGAACAGCGCCGCCGCATTATTCAGCGCCCAGTCGAACACTGCCTGCGCGCCAACGGTGCCCAGAATCAGAACCGCGATGGTCGTCACCGCCAGCACCCAGACGTAAGGCTGCGACATGGGAATCGGCTTGTCCTCGTGCTCGCTTCGGTCGACGTACATGACCTTAATCACAACCAGATAGTAGTACAGCGCGATGATCGACATGATGACGCCGTAGAGCGCAAGCCACACCAGATCCGCCTGGACGGCTGCCTGGAACAGAAAAAACTTGCCGAAGAAGCCTGCCGCCGGGGGGACGCCCGCCAGCGACAGAAGCGCAATTGTCATCGTCAGCGCCAGCCACGGCGAGCGGCGGCTCAAGCCCGCCAGGTCGGCAATCGTCTCGCTGCCGGTCGCCTCGCTGAACACAATAATCACGGCGAACGCCAGCAGATTGGTGAAGGTGTACATGAACATGTAGAAGGCAATCGCCGCGACGCTCTGTTCCTGCGCGCTGATGGCGGCAAGCCCGACGAGCGTATAGCCCGCCTGCGCGATAGACGAATACGCCAGCAGACGCTTGATGTTGCGCTGCGCCAGCGCGACGAGATTGCCAAGCGTCATC
>CALMDI010000020.1 GCA_937864975.1 uncultured Chloroflexota bacterium
CACGTGGTGTGGCGCCGCGATCAGTTTGCCGTGATCGTGGCGGAGCGGCCGGGCCGCGCGCCGCGCACGCGGCGCTGAATCGCTAGGCCGGCACGTCTTCGCGCGTGCCCAACTCGTCCAGCTTGGCGAGGAGCTTCGGAAGCTCCGCTGGCGGGTGCTGCAAGTCGTCGTCCATCGTGGCGATCAGGTCGTAACGCGCGGCGCGAATCCCGCACAGGAGCGCGTTGTGCTGCCCGTAATTCCGCATCAGTTCGTAACCGCGTACCCACGGATACGTCTGGATCAGCCCGGTAATCACCTGCCAGCTATTGTCTCTGCTGCCATCGTTGACGAAGATGACCTCGAACGCATCGGCGACGGCTGGCAGGGTGTGTTCCATCTCCGCGAGGAGTTTCGGAAGGCTCTCCGCGCTGTTATAGACGGGAATGATGACCGATAGCGACGTCACGACCCTCGACGCTCCTCACTCAACGAGCACGTCACCGCTACGGCTGTGGCTGAAGCCACCGCGTCCGTACCGCGTCGTTCATCTGGTTGACGACCGCCAGCACGATGTCCGGCTCGTGCTTGCCCGGCGTGCCCCCCGCCTCGACGTAGGCGTTACGTAGAATGCGCCCCCAGTTGCCCGTCGAGCGCAGCTTCGGATCGACAATATACTGTGCAATCGTCTGGGCTTCGTTGCCGCTCGGCGGTTCCAGCATCCGACACAGGCTCATATAGACTTCGTCAATGTCGCGCGGCGTAATCTCCATGATGTTCGCCATCGCGCGGTGCATGTAGCGGCGCTTCATTTCGTAAAATTCCGCCAGGCGCATCTCGGTGCCTGCCGCCGTCGTGACGGTAATATCCGTACACTGACGGTCGGACAGGTCATTTTGCGCGCGGAACGAGGCTTGATCGAGCGGACCGAGGATCGCCCAGAGCGTCTTATCCTCGTACATCGGTTCGAGATTGCAGCCATACTTGCGGAAGTAATCTTCGATCAGCGTGTGGCTGAGTTCCATGTCGATCAGCACTGACGCCATGCGCGACGGGCTGATGTTGACCGGCATCCCGGTGCTTTCGAGCGTGCACACTCGCTTGAGCGTCGTCAGGTCAGAGCGCAGCCGCCCGATGGGATTGTGCATCGCGGAAATCATCGTGCCGAGGCTGTCGTCGTACAACATGGCGCGACCGGCAGCATTGGCGCGTTCGAGCCGCAGGAGTTCGGCGTAGTGGTGCAGCCCGTCCGGCGTGAAGTGCGGGCTGGTCGGCAAGTCGAGGTGATGCCCGGTGACGGTCGTGCTCCGCAGGTAACTGCGGGCGCACAGCAGTTCCGGGTCGCACGTCCCGTTGACGAACGGACCGCCTTTCAGCACCGCCATGTTCGCTACTGCCGACGCGCTCTTGAGCATGGTGAAGAACGTCAGCAGCCCAAGCGCTTCGGAGCGTCCCGCCAGGTCGATGTGAATGTGGCAGCCCTGGTTGCGGAACATATTGACGTAATGCGACGCCGGATCGGTGACGTGGTAGCGTGCCTGCGCTTCCGCTAATCGTCGCTCGTATTCGGGGAACAGCCCGTTGACTTCCAGCATCAGGTCAACCGCGGTCGCGACTTTGGGATGATCTGTCATCTTAAAGTCGGACTCGGTCGGATAGCACGACAGCATCGCCGTCTGCAAGCCGGTTTCCTCGCTCGACGCCGCCAGCGCCATCAGCATCCCGTTCAGCGCCGTGCGCGTCTTGTGGTAGCCAATGCTCGGCGCGATGTGCGCCTCGATCTGATACTGGCACGCTTCCCGGTCGAGCTTCGGGTAAATGCCGATGCGGAGCGCGTGCGTGTAATACGCGCGCATGTAATCCTGCATCTCGTCTTCGGTCGGCGATGCGCCGTCTGGATGCACCAGCCCAAGCTCGATCTCCGCGCCGAGGACGCGCATCCGCGTAATCGGATCGTCCGTCTCCTGGATATTTGTATGGTTAACGCTGGGGTTCAGGTTGTATGGAACAACACTTTCGAGGAAGCTCTGCCCGGAACGGTAGCGGTCGCTCACGACGCTGCCCAGAACGTAGCGCTCGTCGTTGCACGCTCCGAGGATGACGTTGCCGCCGTCTGTTTGGTTCGCGTCATAGTAGGCGCTGACCGACGCGCCGACCACGTCGGACAGGGCACCGAGGGGCAGACCGCCGCCGGGGTCGTCGGCGTTGAGCATTTCGAGCGCGCGGTTAAACTGGCGTTTCTGACGCTCGATTTCGCGCCACGGAACCGCCTCGCCAAAGGCGATTAAGTCGTCGTTCGAGGGGAGAGGCGTTTCCATGGTCGGCAGTTTTTACCTGGGAAGGCGCGGCATGTTGGACAGGCGCAATTGTCGCCTAAGCCGCGCGTTCCGACAAGTTGCAAGTTGCGCGCGGACGTGACGCATATCAGCGCTCTGCGAGAGCGCATGACGGTGGTGAAAAAACAGCTTCTGTGCGACTATAGTAAACGGAAGATTTACTAATCGACCTCGCCCCGATCCTCTCTCTAGGGAGAGTTTCAAGTCGTGTGTCAAAGCGCCCTCCTTGCCGGGAGGGGCGCTGGGGTTAGAGGCTGGCTTGCCCACTGGAGCGCCGCGCATGGAGACGATCTTTCCACTGCCGCATATCGAATTTCGTTCGTTGAGTGACGTGAAAGAGGAGCGCCCGACGGCGCTGCTGACCGGCAAGCGCTCGTGGGAAGTCGCCGGAAAATTTCTCGAGCTGCCGGTCGTCGTTCAGGCAGAACCGAACAAGGCGGAAGCGGGCTTTTTTGATATGCTCGCGGAAAATCTGCCGCCGCAGGTCGAGGGCGTCTATGGCGTCGGCGGCGGCTTGGTGGCGGATTCCGCAAAATACATCGGCTGGAAGCGCCAGTTGCCCGTCGTGATTATTCCGACCGCGCTCAGCGCCGACGGTTTCTTTACGGCGCTGGTCGCGCTGCGCGAGGGCGGCACCGTTCGCTACGTAACGACGGGACCCGCCGCGAACCTGATTGTCGACTGGGACGTGATTCTCACCGCGCCCCGGAATCTGCGCGGCGCGGCAATTGTCGAACTGCTGACGATTGTGACCGGGCTGCTGGACTGGCGTTACGCCGCCGAGCGCAGCAAAACGACCCCGGAAACGCGCTACATGCCGTGGGCGGCAGGCTTGATGGCAGGCATCGCGCAGCAGGCGTTCAAGATCGCCGGGGGCGTCGGCAGCGGCAACGTCGAGGCGATGCGAAACCTCCTCGACCTGGTCTGCATGGAAGTGCAGTTGACCAACCAGCTTGGGCACAACCGACCGCAGGAAGGCAGCGAGCAGTTTTTCGCCTACGCCGTCGAGCGGCGGGCGGGGGGCGGGCGTCCCGTGCCGTATGCCGATCTGGTGGGACCGGGAATTCTGATCGCGGCGGCGCTGCACCGGCAGGACATCGCGCCGATTCGCGCCACGCTGGCGTCGGCGGGCATCCGGCTTGGGCAGATCAAGCCCGATGACCTGATCACGACGATCAAGGAGCTTCCCGATTACGTGAACGCGCACGACCTGCCGTACAGCATTCTCAACGACATCGACCCCACCTCGGAAGACGTCATCGAATTACTCGCGACGACCGGACTGGACGCGACCGGCGCTCGCCCGCTTTGACGCGACGACGTTGAACCGCAGAGACCACCGGGAATCTAATGCAGGGCTGTAGGGGCGCGCGGTATGCGCCCTTTCCCTTTGCGTTCATTAGGGGCTTTGCGGTTCAAAATAGAGATATTCAACTGTGATTGCTAGTTGCCATGCTGTGGACGCGAAACCCCACCCTCTGCCTCCCTTGCGCGGGGTTCCCGCTAAAGGCGGGAACTTCAGTCGCGCCG
>CALMDI010000021.1 GCA_937864975.1 uncultured Chloroflexota bacterium
ATTACCACCGCGACCATCCCGCAACCGGTCGTGCTGGGCAGCCTTGTCGAGGTCGAGCTTTCGCTGGTTAATGGCGTGCTCGTCGCCAGTGAGATCGAATTCGCGGAGTTCGACGATGACGACGCCCAACCGGTGATCGTGCCGAACAATAATCCGCCTGTCATCGGCAACAACGGCGACAATGGCGACCTCGCCGGGAATAACGGCGCGGCGGGGGACAACGGGCTTGTCGGAGAGAACGGCGTCGCAGGCAATAACGGCGGCATCGTGGGTGACAATGCTGGCGGCGCGAATGACGACGGTGGTAACAACGATAATGCTGGCAACGATGACGGCGACAACGGCGACGGCGGTAATAATGACGACGGTGGCAACAACGATGACGGCGGTGACGAGGGCAGCGGCGGCGACAGCGGCATGGGCGACTAACGCATCGGAGGACAGGTTGGGCACATCAGCCCGCGCCCTGCTTACGTAGTCTTGCAATTTTGCGCCTGCGTGCGTAACAATAAGGAGGGTGCTTCGGCATCCTCCTTTTGGTCACAGGTTCAGTTCGCGGGGGAATGAATGGCGACGATTGCTTCGGAACGACGTCTGGCAGCGCCGGTCGCGTCTTTGCGCGCGCGCGACACCGGCGCGCTGCTACCGGGCGCCACGATTTATCTGATCTGCTTTGCCATACTCACCGTCCTCGCCTTTTCCGCCGACGGCTTTTTCAGCACCGACGATTATTACCACGCGCGCATCTCGGAACAGATCATCATCCAGGGACGGCTGGGGCTGGAATTTCCCTGGCTTCCGCTGACGATTCTCAGCCCGGACAAATTTGTCGATCATCACCTGCTCTATCACATCGTCCTGGCGCCCTTCGTCTACTTTATGGACGACATGACGGGCGCGAAGATCGCGACTGTGGCGCTGGCGGCGGGGGGTTATCTCGCCATCTGGATTTTGCTGCGGAATATCGGCGTGCGGTATCCGGGCTTGTGGACGCTTGGCACCTTTGGCATGAGCGCGACGTTTGTGATCCGCGCGCTGATGATTCGAACGCAGGGCTTCTCCTTTTTGCTGCTGGTGCTGGCGCTCATCGTCATGATCCAGCGGCGGCACCAATGGCTGATTCTGCTGGGATTCCTGTACGTCTGGCTCTACAACGGCTTTATCCTCATGCTCGGCTTCGCCGCCTGTTACACGCTGGCAGCGTGGCTGACCGACCGCAAGCTGCTCTGGCAGCCGATGGCGTTCTGCGCCCTCGGACTGGCGCTCGGCATTGTCATCAATCCCTACTTCCCACGAAACGTCGCCTTTGTCCTCGACCATCTGGGCGCGAAGGTCGATCTGGATAACAGCATCCCGCTCGGCAGCGAGTGGAGCGCCTTCAACACGCGCACGTGGCTCACCGCGCTCACAGGCTCTATCGTCGCGATGGTTTTAGGGTTCGTCCGACCGTATTTTGGCGGCGGCAAGCGCGACCGAATCGAGACCGCGCTCCTGCTGGTCGCCCTGCTGACGGGGTTCATGGCATTCTACGCCATGCGTTTCCTCGAATATTTTCCAGGTTTCGCCTTACTTTTCTGGGCAGCAGCCTGGGGGCGCTCGCCGGTCATTCAGTTGGATTGGGCGCCCTTCCGCCGCTTCGCGCGCTTTCTCGTGCCGCTGATCCTGGTCGTCGCGCTCGGCGTGTTTGCGGTCAACATTCTCCAGGTGTCCTACGACGTCATGAGCGAGGCGCGCCCCGCGGAAGAATATCTGGGCAGCGGAACGTGGCTCGACAACAACACGCCCGATGGGACGCTGGTGTACCCCGTCGGCTTCAACGACTTTGCAAAGCTGTTTTTCTATAATCAGACGAATAGATGGCTCATCGGACTCGACCCGACCTATCTTCAGTACGTCAATGCCGAGTGGTGGAATCTCTACGACCGCATTCGCAATGGTCAGATCGAGCGCCCGTCGGAAGTCATCGCCTCGACATGGGGCATTCAGTACATCATCAGCGCCGAACGGCATGAGGCATTCAACCGCGTCGCGCGGCAAGACCCGAACCTTGACCTGGTGTTTCGCGACCGCTTTACGTCGGTGTGGAAAGTGGACGACGCCTATTTCGAGCAGGCGCGACCGCAGGAAGTGCTGAGCGAGGGATAGCCGATGGCAGCCGTACTCACACGACAACTTCGCAGCCGCGTCGAAACGATCAGCGACAACAGCCTCTCGCTGATCTTACAGGGCGTGACGCTGTACCTGATCGCGTTCGCGGTGCTGGCGATTCTTCTGTTCGCGACGCCCGCGTTTTTGAGCACGGACGATTACTACCACGCGCGCGCCGCCGAGCAAATCATCGTGCAGGGTCGGCTCGATCTCGACTTCCCCTGGCTGCCGATGACGATTCTCAGCCCGGAACGCTACGTCAATCACCACCTGCTGTTCCACATGTGGCTTGCGCCGTTCGTCTACTTCATGGACGACATGACCGGCGCGAAGATCGGCACGATTGCCATCGCGGCGGGCATCTTTGTCGCGGCGTGGGCGCTGCTGCGTGGCGTGGGCGTGCGCTACCCGGTCATATGGGCGCTTGGCTTGTTCGGCATGTCGTCCACCTTCATCTTCCGCATGTTGATGATTCGCGTGCCCGTGGGCGGCGTGTTGTTCCTCATCCTCGTCCTGCACGTGCTGTTCCAGCGGCGCTACAAATGGCTGATTCCGCTGTCGTTCCTGTTTACGTGGCTCTACAGCAGCGGCGTGATCGTGCTGCTCGGCAGCTTCATCTTCTGCTATATGGCGGGGACGTGGGTCACCGAGCGCAAGATCGCGTGGAAAGCGCCCGTCTACGTCGGCATCGGAATGCTGCTTGGCTTTGTCATCAACCCATTCTTTCCGAAGAATATCGCCTTTATCGCGGAAAACCTGCTGCCGAAGGTCGATTTGGAGAACAGCGTGCCCGTGGGCGCGGAGTGGTATCCGCTCGAATCGCGCGTGTTGATGAGCATCGCGACCGGAGCGCTGGTCGCCCTTTTCGTCGGCGTCCTGCGCCCAAGCCTCGGCGGTCGCCGGATGGATCGCGTCGATACGACGCTGCTGTTCGCGTCCATCCTCACGCTGCTGATGGTCTTTAATTCGATGCGCTTCCTCGAATACTTCCCGCCGTTCGCGCTGCTGTTCTGCGCGGTCTCGTGGGGGCGCGACGACTGGGTGCTGAACTGGCATCCTCTGCGCGGTTACGGGCGTCTGCTCGCGCCGCTGGTGCTGATCGCCGTGCTCGGCTTCTTCTCTGTTCGCACCATCGACTACACCTATCGCATGTCGGTGGCGTCGCGCAACCCAGCCGAATTCGCGGGCGCGGCAGCGTGGCTGAAAAACAACACGCCGCCGGGAACGCTCGTCATGTCCACCGGCTTTAACGATTTCTCGCGTCTGTTCTTCTATAACCAGTCGAACTATTACGTGATTGGGCTTGACCCGACCTACCTCTCACTGGTCAGCCAGGAAATGTGGGATCAGTACTACGCGATCACGCAGGGGAACGTCGAGAATCCGTCGCAGCCTCTGACGTCCGTGTTCGGCTCGCAGTACGTGGTCAGCGGGCGCGGGTATCGGTTCGAGACGCGCGCCGGGCAAGATCCGAATATGGAACTGGTTTTCCGCGACGACTTCAACAGCGTCTGGAAAGTCCGCGACGAGTATTTCAATCAGGCAAGATAGCGGTCAGCTTTCAGCGAAAAGCCAAGATAAAACTTACCGTGATTGCTAGTCGGGCAACCCCACCCCGTGTCGCTTGCGCGGGGTTCCCGCCAAAGGCGGGAACTTCGGTCGCACCGAAGGTGCGACCCCCTGAGCAGCTCGACACC
>CALMDI010000022.1 GCA_937864975.1 uncultured Chloroflexota bacterium
TCGCCATGCCGGGGTTAATCAACACGCACGCCCACGTGCCGATGGTCATTTTTCGCGGGCTGGCGGAAGACGTGACGGTTGAGCGCTGGTTCAACGAGTACATCTGGCGGCTGGAAGGCAATCTTCAGCAGGATGACGTTTACTGGGGAATGCTGCTCGGCATCGCGGAAATGATCGAGGCGGGCGTGACGTCGGTCGCCGATCACTACTTTTATATGGACGAAGCCGCGCGCGCCGTCGAAGTTGCGGGCAGCCGCGCGCTGCTCGGCTGGGCGATGTTCAGCAGCAACGGCATGGCACAGATCGAAGAGACGGCGGCATTCGTGGAGCGCTGGCAGAACGCGGCGAACGGGCGCATCCGCACGTGGCTTGCGCCGCACGCGCC
This sequence comes from uncultured Chloroflexota bacterium, assembly GCA_937864975.1. Taxonomy (GTDB): domain Bacteria; phylum Chloroflexota; class Anaerolineae; order Aggregatilineales; family Phototrophicaceae; genus ZC4RG36. The sequence goes on from CALMDI010000022.1 coordinate 386, forward strand.
GTATACCTGCGACGACGACTTCCTGCGCGCGACGGCATCGGTGGCAAAGCAGCTTGGCGTGGGCATTCACATCCACGTGTCAGAAAATAAGATGCAAACCGCGTCGAGCCTGGAGAAGCGCGGCATCACGCCGATTCAGGTGTTGGAGCAAACGGGCGTTTTTGAGGTGCCGACCATTCTGGCGCACGCTAACGGCGCGCTGCCCGACGACATCGCGCGGCTGGCACGCTACCAGACAGGGATCGCCCACGCGGCAAAAACGTATGCGAAACTGGAATCGGAAGTCGCGTCGGTGACCGCGTTCCGCGCGGCGGGCATCCCGGTGGGCTTGGCGTCGGACGGCGCGGTGAGCAATAACACGCTCGATCTGTGGGAAGTCATGCGCCTGATGGCGCTGATGCAGAAAAAGCGCGAAGGCACGCCCGAAGCGATGACCATCCCGGAAACGCTTGCCATCGCCACGCGCGACAGCGCCCGCGTATACGGGCAGCCCGACGACCTGGGTGCGATTGAGCCGGGCTTCCTCGCTGACCTGATTCTGGTCGATCTCGGCGGCACGCATCACCAGCCGCTCCACAGCGTGACGGCGAGCCTGGTTTACAATATGAAGTCGAGCGATGTCCAGACGGTCATCATCGACGGCAAAATCGTGATGCGCGACCGGCAGCTTTTAACGATCGACAAAGCCGAAGTCATCGAGCAGGTTCGCCAGCGGATGCCCCGACTGTCGCGGCGCGATCCCGACCGCCGCATCCAGAACTACAACCCGTGAGGACGGCAGCAATCCGTATCGTTAGCGAGAATTTAGTAAGGAGAGATTATGTCGGATATAGCGCTGCTTGAACGCGCGCTCGCGCTGCAAGATCAAATCGTCGCGTGGCGGCGCGATATTCACAGGTACCCCGAAACCAGCTTTCAGGAGTTTCGCACCAGCCGCCTCGTCGCGGATACGCTGAGCGAACTGGGGATCGAAGTGCAGACGGGCGTCGGCAAAACGGGCGTCGTCGGGTACATCGGCGACGGCGCGCCGGTGGTTGGCATCCGCGCGGATATGGACGCGCTGCCGATTCAGGAAGCGAACGACGTGCCGTATGCCTCGCAGACGCCCGGCGCGAGCCACGCCTGCGGGCACGACGCGCATACCGCGATCCTGCTGGCGGTGGCGCGCATGTTCACCGAGATGCCCGACCGACCCGCGGGGCAAATTCGCCTCTTCTTCCAGCCTTCCGAAGAGGCGCAGGACGCCGAGGGCAAGAGCGGCGCGATGCGGATGGTCGAAGAAGGCGCGCTGGAAGGCGTGGATCGTGTGATCGCGCTGCACGTCAGTTCCGGCACGCCGTCCGGGAAGGTCGAAATTCGCAGCGGCTACGCGATGGCTGCCGTCGATTCGTTCTTCGCGACGATACGCGGCGAGGGCTGCCACGGCGCATACCCCCATCACGGCATCGATCCGGTCTACCTGCTGGCGCAGGTCGTCAACGCGATTCACGGTATCCGGGCGCGGCGGATCAACCCCATGCTTCCGGCGGTCATTTCCGTTGGCTCGGTTCACGGCGGCGACGCCGAGAATGTGATTCCGAACGCGGTCAAACTCACCGGTACGATCCGCTCGTATGACGAGGAGACGCGCAAGCGCCAATGGAGCGAGCTGGAACGGGCGTTTGGCGTCGCGCGCGCGCTCGGTGGGGACTATGAGCTGCAGATTCGCGAGGGGTATCCGGCGACCTACAACGATCCGGCGGTCTCCGAGACGATCCGGCAGACGACGCTGGATTTGTTCGGCGCGGATCAACTGCATCCGCCAGAGGCGGGCATGGGCGCGGAGGACTTCGGCTATATGTCCCGCAAAGCGCCGGGGGCGATGCTGATGCTCGGCGCGAAGCGCGACGAGGTCAACCGCCCGCATCACAGCCCGATCTTCGACATCGACGAGAGCAACCTGTACGTCGGCGCGGCGCTGCTGGCGGAGACGGCGTGCCGCCTGCTGCGCGAGGTCGCCGTCGCGCCCGACCCGGCATGATGAACGATCTGCCGGAGATTCGCATTCATCGCCAGCGGCGGCGCAACCTGCTGATGAAGGTGACGCCGGTCGGCGTGGTCGTGTTCATTCCGATGCGCTTCCGCGAAGACAGCCCGACGGTGCGAACGTTCATCGAGGAGGGGCTGCGGAAGCTGCGCCCGCGCCCCCTGCCCTGTGTGGACGACGGTACCGGGCGGGCGCGGCTGCGTGGGCTGGTAGACGAGTGGGCGGGACGGCTCGGCGTGCAGCCGAAGCGCGTGCAGTTCCGCGATATGTATCGCAAGTGGGGATCGTGCTCGTCGAAAGACAATATCATGCTGAATACGGCGCTGTGCCGCGTGCCGCTGCCGCTGGCGGAATACGTCATCTGCCACGAGCTGGTGCATCTGCGGGTGTTCGGTCATGGGAAAGACTTCAAAGCCTTGATGAGCGCGCACATGCCCGACTGGCGCGAGCGCGCGGCGGCGCTCGACGCGCTGCTGGCAAGCGACTGAGGCGTTACCAAATGAGTAAAGCATTGCCCTCGCTTATCGCCTGTTCAACCCCTATCCCCCCGCCCTTTCCCCGTAACACCTTGATTGCTCGTCAGGCAACCCCACCCCGTCTCGCTTGCGCGGGGTTCCCGCCAAAGGCGGGAACTTCGGTCGCACCTTCGGTGCGACCCC
>CALMDI010000023.1 GCA_937864975.1 uncultured Chloroflexota bacterium
TCCACCTGACCGATAACGGCAGCCCCAATGGCACGTTCCTCAACGGTCAGAAGCTTATTCCCCAGCAGTCGCGTATTCTGCGCGACGGCGACGAAATTCGCCTCGGTCACATGGTGCTGCACGTTCGCTTCGAGCGCGTCATCGCCGGGTAATCCCCGACCCTCAAAACCGACAGCGGACGGAACCAATTTCGCCAATAGGCGCGGTCTATCTCCATGCTATAATCCAGCGCACCGACGACGCGCGATGATTCCCTAAGACCCCAGCCCAGGATTTGGACACCGGATGACGGACCGCACGAACGAGCAGTGGCTTGCCGAGCTAAGCGGACCGCCCGATGAACAGGCAGCGGCGCTGCAAGATTTACGCGACCGGTTGCAGCGTGGGATTTACTATTATCTGAGCCGCGAACGGAGCGACCTCAGCAGCCTTTCTAACGTCGAGCTGACGCAGATGGCGGAAGACCTGGCGCAGGATGCCGTCCTGCGGGTGATGGAGAATCTCGACACCTTTCGCGGCGACAGCCTCTTTACGACCTGGGCAACCCGCATTGCCGTGCGCGTGGCGATCAGCGACCTGCGCCGCGCGCGTTATAAGGATTACAGCCTCGACGACCTGACCGCAGATGGCGATTTGCTCCCTCAGGCAGCCAATGCGCTGATGGGCGATGTGCCGCCGCAGCCCGAACGCGCCGCCGAGCGCGCGGAAGTCCTCTCTCGCATCTCCGACGCGCTGCAAGCGGGGCTAACAGATCGTCAATATCGCGCGCTGATCGCGGTGGCGGTCAACGGTGTGCCGCTGGAAGTCGTCGCGGAGCGCATGGGCACCAACCGCAACGCGCTTTACAAGCTGCTGCATGACGCACGCCGCAAGCTGCGAACGCACCTCGAAGCCCAGGGGCTTTCCCCCGATTACGTTATGAACCTGTTTCAGGAATAGGACTTGAAGGGACGAGGACTGAGGGACGAGTAATATCAAACTCGTGCTTGCTCTCGTGTCTCAGTCTATTTCAACCGAAGTTATAAGACCCGTACACCGCAACCCAAATAAAAACGGGTACCGCCTGGCTCGATACCCGTTTCACGCCGCCAATTCTCGCGTACTGCTCAGTCGAGAATGGCTTTACCTGCTGCGAAGGCAAAAATCAGAGCGCCTACGAACAGGACCAGGAAAAGGACGAAGAGAAACTGTGCGACGGATGCCGCCGCTCCGGCAATGCCCGTGAAGCCAAACACTCCGGCAAGCACCGCGATGATGAAGAAAATCAGCGCTAGCTTGAGCATTTGCCGCTCCTTCCGCTAGCTTGCCGCCGCGGGTTTAGACAGTGCGGCGACCGAAGATAAGCGAAACGACGAACAGAACCAGGAAGACGAAGAACAGGATTTGCGCGATGGACGACGCAGCGCCCGCGACGCCGCCGAAGCCGAGCAGGGCGGCGATGATGGCAACGACCAGGAAGATCAGCGCGTACTTCAACATGGTGGATTTCTCCTCCTCAGGGGCAGCCCACCTGCTCCAATGGACGGCGGGCGCTCTAGCAATGCAATTCGTAACGTACAATCATCAGTATATATCAATTCGTCTAACGGCGTGACGATTCTCATTAAATTCTTAAGCTGTATCGGGAGATGATATATGGGTTAGTACGAGAGTCCTGCTTCGACATGCCCGTGACACGCTTGTTAAGTCTCATCCTTTCGCTGAAGCGGAATACGTTACAATGGACGCCTGAAAGGAAGCCGACGCCGACCATGACTCAAAATCGACCGTCTATCCTCGACCGGATCGCTACGCTCGAACCCGCGCCGCCCTGGGACCTGACGGCGGTCATTTTCACGGTGATCGCCTCGTTCGTGGGCGTGGTCGCCGCCGTCGCCATGATCCAGACGTGGTTCGGTGACCGTCCATCGTCGCTGTTGAGCGCGTGGACGCTCGCCAGTCTGATCATGCTGGTTGTCGTCCTGCAAACGCGGCGCACGCCGAACCAGCGCGCGGCGCTGCGGCTGGACTCCATGCGGGTTTCGCTGCCGCTTCTGCTGGTGTTGAACATCGGCGTCGCTATGGCGCTGGACGTGCTCAGCCTGGGCGTCACGCGGCAGTTCCTGCCAGCGCCAGAGTTGCTCTCGCTGGCGCAGCAGCCCGAAACCGCTGCGTGGGTGTTCGGCGTGCTCCTGATGGTGCTCGCACAGCCGCTGGGCGAAGAGATGGTGTTTCGTGGCGTCGCGCAGCCCGCGCTGCGCTCGGCGCTCGGCGCATGGGGCGGGCTGTTTGCATCCGCACTGGCGTATGGAGTCTTTCACTTGCTCACGTACCCACCAACCTACACCGGCGTGTCACAGGAAACGGCGCTCTGGTATGGTTTGGTCTTGCCGGTCTTGCAGGGTCTGGTCTTCGCGGTCAATCGAGCCGCCACTGGCTCGACGCGCGCGGCGATCATCGCGCACGCGGCGTTCGGCGTGTTCGCGCTGCTGAAGGTTTTCATCCTCGTGCGCTGAAATCGTCCGTTCGATGGATGTGACCTCGATATCCGGTGTCTATACTGGAAACAGTAGACATCAGGAGACGACTCATGGCGGTTCAGGCAGCCCTTAGTAAAGATTATCACGCCGACCGGGGCATTATGTTCCGGCGGCTTGCGCTCGTCGTGGGCGCGCTGGTCGTGGTGCCGGTGCTGCTCGCCATCATGGGCGAGCCGATTGATGGCATTGTGATCGCTGCGTTTGTGGTGTTGATTGTCATGTGCGTGGCGATCTTCGTGTGGTTCTTCACGCGCGTTCGGCTGACCGTGACGCCGGAAGGTGTGACGTTTCACAGCATCGGCATGAGCGTTTCAAGCCCGTGGTCGAACGTCGAACGTATTGATACCAAGCTGATGTACGGCGAAGGCAACGTCGAAGGTCTGGTGCTGCGCGAGCCGGGCTTGCAGGCAAGCGCGTTCCTGCGCGTTGGCTCGTTTCTGGATTTCGGCGCGCAGATGTCGATGAAAGCGTACGAGCAGTTCATTCCAATCTCGTCGATCCTGACGAATGAGTGGCGGCAAACAGAATTTGCCGACGAGCTTCGACGCTACGCGCCCCACTTGATCGGGCAGCTCTAACGATGCCGCTGGTCGCCGTCGCTTCGACCAATCCCGTGAAAATCGACGCCGCGCTCGAAGGCTTTCGGCGTCTCTTTCCTGAATACACCTTTACGGCGCGCGGCGTGGCGACCGCTTCCGGCGTGAGCGATCAGCCCATGACCGACGCGGAAACGCTGCTCGGCGCCACCCAGCGTGCCCGCGCCGCGCGCCATCAGCTACCGGAGGCGGATTACTGGGTTGGGATCGAGGGCGGCATTGAGCCGCTGGACGACGAACTGCTGGCGTTCGCCTGGGTCGTCGTTCTGGGGCGCGAGCGCGCGGGTCGAAGCCGCACGGCGACCTTCAGCCTTCCCGAAGAAGTCGCCTCTCTCGAGCGGCAGGGCATTGAGCTAGGCCTCGCGGATAATCGACACT
>CALMDI010000024.1 GCA_937864975.1 uncultured Chloroflexota bacterium
GCGAGATTACGCGCTGTTGCCCCGATGTTAGCAAACGTTCGAATTACCTCCAGCGATTATGAAACTGTTCTGCAAGAACCTGACGACGATGTGTTCATCTTTCTCGATCCCCCTTATTGGAAAGCGACCGAATCGCGACTTTATGGGGTAAACGGCACGCTGCACAGATCGTTTAACCACGAACGCTTCGCGGAAAATATGAGGCGATGCACTCAACATCGCTGGTTGATTACGTATGACGACTCGCCACTCATCCGTGACCTGTTTAGCTTCGCGCGAATTCAAGAGTGGCAGCTTCAATACGGCATGAACAACTACAGGCAACAAACGGCGGCGAAAGGATGCGAGCTATTTATTAGAAATTACTAGCCGCATTCTCCGGCACAAGCCCGCTCAACCGTTCCGTTTTATAGAACTGACTTTATCTCAAAGCATCCCCACTCCACCAAAAGTCGCAGCCTGATCGCGACGATTGCCGGACGGCATCGCGTGGGACACGGCGTACCATAGAGGCAATGGAGTGGACGCAATCACCTACATAACCGCCCGATAGCGCGCCTCGTTCGCGCGGCGGCGGGCGAATGGGTGTGGATTGCTTTGCCTCATCGGGTGGCGTAGTGAATCAGGTTAAAGTTCGGGCTTTTCATCTGCGCTTTAGTCAGCGGCAGCTTGTCGCGCAGGATCAACTCAATCGCGTCCATCTCGCGGTCGTGCTTGCAGCCCGCGGCGGCTTTCAACTGACCTTCCGCGACGTAAAAGGCAATGAACGATTTCTCTTCCGGCGTGCCATCGCGGTAAATGATCTCATCCCATGTCGAGGCGTGACCCACGTAGCGCAGGGAAATCTCATACTGTGTCGTCCAGAAAAACGGAATATGCCGGTGGATCGCCTCGTTTTCGCCGAGCATGTTCCGCGCCGCGACGATGCCCTGCTGCTGCGCGACGCGCCAGTGCTCGATCCGCGTGCCGCGCTCGCCGCCGTCGTCATAGCGGGCGATGTCCCCCGCCGCGTAAATGTGTGGGTCGCTGGCGCGCAGAGTCGCGTCGACACGCACCGAGCGATCCTTCTCGTCCAGCGTCAAGCCAGAGTCCTTGAGGAAGTCGGTTGCGAGGCGGACGCCGACGCCGACGACGACAAAATCTGCCGGGAGCGTCTCGCCGCTCTTTAGCTCGACGTGGATGATGCGCCCATTCTCGCCGACGAACCGGCTTACCTGGGATTCCAGCCGGAACTGCACGCCGTTTTCCTCGTGCTCCTTGTGGAACATGCGCCCGATATCCTCGCCGAAGGCATTGGCGAAGGGCACCTTCTCAATCGCGACAACTGTAACCTTGATGCCTCGCCCTTTCGCCAGCGACGCCGCCACCTCCATGCCGATGAAGCTCGCGCCGATGATAACCGCCTGCTTGCCCGTTTCCGCCTGCGCGATAATCGCGTCGGCGTCGGGAAGGGTGCGGAGCGTAAAAATGCCCTTCAGTTCGACGCCGGGTGTATCGGTTAGCTGGCGCGGAATACCGCCCGTCGCCAGTAAAAGCTTGTCATAAGCCACCGGTTCGCCGCCCTCGATCTCGACGCGCCGCGCTTTGGGGTCGATGCGCGTGACGCGCGTTTTGAGGCGCAGGTCGATATCGCGCTCCTGGTACCAGTCCGCGCTTCGCAGCGGCATCCAGTCTGGCTCGGCGGTCCCTTCCATATAATCTTTCGACACATTCGGGCGATCCACCGGCACGGTCGGCTCGCCGCTGAGAATAACAATCCTGCCGCGATACCCCCGGCGGCGAAGCT
>CALMDI010000025.1 GCA_937864975.1 uncultured Chloroflexota bacterium
CCAGCAGCCCGACGGCCTCGCTGATGCGTTTCCAGCTTTCGCCGCCGTCGCGCGAGATGTACATATGCGCGGGCTTGGTTCCGGCGTACAGAACGCCGGCTTGAGTCGGGCTGGGGGCGATGGCTCTGACCACCTTGTCCGACAAGCCGAGCGACCGCCACGTCGCGCCGTTATCGTCCGAGCGGAATATGCCGCTGCCCTGCGTTCCCGCGTAGATGACAGCGGGGTTGAGCGGATCGGCGGCGAGACAGCGCACATCTTGCTGCGGCAGCACCTGCTCGACCGTCCAGGCGCCGCCCGCGCCGCGCGATGCCCGCGCAATACCGCTGCCCGTGGTGGCAAGAAATAGCGATGCATTCATCCGTGCTGCTCCCTGAATCTATGGAGGTCGGACGAAAATATGCGGTTGATTTTAGCGGAGAAACGGAAACTGGCGCTAGGCTCGCAGGAGCGGCAATTCAAAGCCGAAGGTGCTGCCCTGCCCGTGGACGCTGCGGAAAATCATGACGCCGCCGTGACGCTCGATGATGCTCTTGACCAGATAGAGTCCCAGACCGGTGCCGTCGATCAAGCGTGTTTCCTGCGTCTTGACGCGGAAGAACGGCTCGAACAGGCGCGGCTGGTATTCGTCGGGCACGCCCATGCCCGTGTCGACAACTTCAAAGACGGCGCAGTCGTCGCGTTCACGGAGGGTCACGGTGACGCGCCCGCCTTCGGGGGTGTATTTGATGGCATTGCTGATGAGATTGGTGGCGGCTTCGTAAATCTGCACGCCGTCGCCCAATACCATGACGTCGAGGTCAGGGAGCGCCACTTCAAAGTCGACTGTCTTTGCCTCGCCCGATTCGAGATGTTCGAGGAAGGCGCGGTCGACGGTTTCGCGCAGGTTCACCGGCAGCCACGCTTTTGCCTGGGTCGCGTGGATGCGCTCCAACGACAGGACGCTGGTGGTCATGCGCTGCATCCGGTCAATCGCGCGGTGAATGGGGTCGAGATAAGCGAGGAAGGTCTCGCCCAAGCCCTGATTGATCAACTCATCCTGAATCAGCGACAGATAGCCGCTGACCACGCCAATCGGGCTGCGGAGATCGTGGGCGGCGACGCGGATCATCTGCGTTTTGAGCTGTTCCAGATCGCTGACCTGCGTATGCACGGCTTTCAACTCGGCAAGCTGCGTCTGCGAAATCTGATACAGGCGGGCATTGTCGAGCGCCACGGCGATACGCGCCGTGAGCAGTTCCAGAACGTCGAGAATGGACTCGTCGAAGCCGCCGCGCTCGAAATAATCGAGCGCCAGCACGCCGACGAGCGTATCGCGCGACACGAGCGGCATGACAATCTGCGCGCAGGCGGCAGGGTTGAACAACGCGCACCCTTCAGCAGTGACATCGGCAACAAAGGCGCGCTCGTGGGACTCGATGACGCGCCGAAGAAGTGTCGCCTCCTCACGCAGCAGCCCATCCTCGCCTGTTACGGTGGGATAGCCGGGGGTGGACTGTGCAAACGTCACCCGGTCGTCGTCGACCAAGCCGATGAAGGCGGCGTCGGCGGCGCTGATGCGAACCGTCGTCTCCAGCGCTACCGCCAATACGTGATCCACGTCCAGTGTTTCGGTCAGCTTGTCGTCAATATCCTGAAGCGCGCCGAGCAGGTCGATACGTTTTTTCAACTCCAAATCCGTCGCCTTACGCCCGGTGATGTCGCGGATGATGACGAGCACTTCCTCGTCGTTGACCGCCGAAACGCGCGCCTCGAAGTGCCCGACGCCCTTCGCGTCGTGGAGCGTGTAATCGAAGGTCTGCGCGTCGCCCGTGCGAATCGCCAGTTCAAGGCAGGCAAACAGCAGCTCGACATTGCTGCCAAAGGGAAGATCCGCGACATTCGTATCGATGACCTGCGCGCGGGAGAGGGCGAGCCGATTGCCGTCGTCGGCTTTGAACTCGACCACGCTGCCGTCGCGGCGAACGACCATCATCATGTCGGGCACGGTTTGCAACAGGGTCAGGTTACGACGCTCAATCGCTTTGCGCTCGGTGCTATCGCGGACAATCCCGCGGAAGCCGACCGCCACGTCGTCGCTATCGTGCAGCAGGGAGATGGACATTTCGATGACACGAATGTCGCCGTTCGCACGGACGATTTTCCCATCGACAGAGCGGCGGGATCGCCCGGTGCGGTAGACGCCGTCGAACATCTCATAAAGCCGCTTGCGATCAGCTTCTTCGCACAAGGTCGAGAAATTCCGTGCGAGAAGCTGATCGCGCGGGAAGCCGAAGATGTCGGACAGCGCATCGTTGACAAAAATCAGGCTGCCTTCCAGATCGGTCTCGTAATAGCCATCTTCGATGGTTTCGATGATCGTGCGATAGCGCTCTTCGCTCTGGCGAAGCGCTTCTTCGGTGCGCCTGCGCTCGGCGATTTCCTGCTGCGCCGAGGTGTAGAGACGGGCGTTGTCGAGGGCGACCGACGCCAGTTCGGCAAACTGGCTGAGCAGGCGCACGGCTTCGGGGGTGAAGCGATGCCCAGGCTGCCCGAACGCAACGCCGATCACGCCGACGACTTCGCCGCCCGACTTGAGCGGCACACCCGCGGCGGCGTGGATGGTGTTGAAGCTGAAGTTGGGCGACCGACCCGACCACTGATCATAGCTCTCCACGACCAGCGGCTCCCCGCTCATCCAGACTTTGCCGCCCACGCCTTCGCCGCGCACCATGCGGAAGCCGATGAAGCCGGTAAAAATGCCCGTGCCGACCTGAAGCACCACTTCCTGCTGGTTGGGTTCGACAAGGTCGATGAAGCCATGCTCGGTGCCCAGAAGGGCGGCGGCGCGGCGCACAATATTCTCAAGCAGCTCGTTAATGTCGAGCCGATCCATCAGCGCCAGCGTTGTTTCGTGCAGCCCGGCGAGATAGGCATTCTGGTTTCGGAGCGCATCTTCGTTTTGCTTGCGCTCGGTGACGTCCAGCGCAATACCGAAGACGCCCGCAAGGTCGCCTCTATCGTTCAGCACGGGCGAGAGTTGAACGTCGAAGCTGCGGGAATGAATGTCGAGCGTGGTCATGACATCCTCACCCGCCAGGGCGCGGCGGAACGCGCCTTCGGAACGCGCGGCGTTGTGACGTCGCAGCAGGTCGTAGACCGAGGCGCCCACCGCGTCGTCGAGATCATGCCAGTCGTAGGCTTTGCCTTCCAGAGAGGTCACAGTGCCATCGGCAGCCAACGCGAACAGCAGCACCGGCGCATTTTCGACGACCTTTCTCAAAAAGGCGTCGCGCGCAACCGGACTGTGACTGCCGTTGATCGGGGACGTGTTGTGCCAGGTACCGCGCTCCACAGCCGCCGACGTTTTACGCCGCTGTTCGGAAGCCATACTTGTCCTTCACCGCATGTTGCTGTCCTTATCATCATTATGACGGAGGATACCCCCCAAAACAACAACGAGACCTTAATGAATCCCGTCCTAAAGTCCTAAAACGGGCATTCATCCATGAATTATTCGTGAAGATTCCAAGTCGTTGTATTAACGACTTAATCAAAGGAGACGCAGATGTGGAAACAACTTGCTCAGTGGTTCGGGCGGCGCGCCGCCCTGCGCCCGGCGCCGCACGTCGCGGCGGTCGCCGTACACAACGACCGCCTTTTCCCCGATTTGTCGGCGTCGCAGGCGCAAACGCTCGTTTACCAGCAGTCGCCGTGGGTCTACGTCGCCGTCAACCGGATTGCCGAAGCCGCCGCGCTGGTGCCGCTGCGGGTGCTGCCGCTGAACGGTACGGGCGGGAAACCGACGGAGACACCCGGCGAACCCGGTCACCCGCTCGACGCACTGCTGGACGCGCCGAACCCGACGATGAGCCGCTTTGAGCTGCTGGAACAAACGGTGGGATGGCTGGAACTGTGCGGCAATGCCTACTGGTTTCTGGCGGGCGATGGCGAGGGCGTGCCCGCGCAAATCTGGGCGCTGCGCCCCGACCGCGTCAGCATCGTGCCGGACGCGGCGCGTTACGTGCGCGGCTACCTGTATGAAATTGACGGACAGCGCATCCCGCTGGACGCGGCAGAGGTGGTGCATTTCAAGCGCTGGCACCCGGCGAATGATTACTACGGGCTGTCGGCGCTGGAAGCGGCGCGTCTGGCGATTGCCAGCGACCGAGCGATGGCGGAGTGGAATCGGAATACCTTTGGCAGCGACAACGGCGTCCCGGCAGGAATCGTCAACATCAAGGAGTTTGTATCCGATACCGACTTCGAGCGGATCAAGCGCGAGTGGCGGCAGAGCTACGGCGGTCCCCAGCGGCGAACGGCATTCCTGCGCGGGGGCGGGGTCGAGTGGCAAAATATCGGCTTGAGCCACCAGGATCTGGATTTCATGAAGGGACGACAGGCGCATCGGGATGAAATTCTGAATCTTTTCGGCGTGCCGATTGGCATGTTGAGCGAGAACGCGACCGAAGCCAACGCGACCGTCGCAGAGCGGCTGTTTATCGAGCGGACGCTGTGGCCGAAGCTGGCACGGATCGCGCAGAAGATTACCCAGGAACTGCTGCCCTTCTGGGCGGGCGCGTACCGAGCCGAGTTCGAGGACATTCGCCCGACAGACGTGAAGGCGCGGCTGGAGGAGATTCGCACCTCGTACCCGGTTCTGAGCATCAACGAGATTCGCCAGCGTTATTACACGCTGCCGCCGGTCGCGTGGGGCGACTTGCCCGTGGGTACGGCGAAGCCCGAGCCAGGCGCCACTCCGCCGGTTGAGTCTCCCGCAGAGCAGACGCAGGTCTATGCGGTGACCGAAGCGGCGAAAACCGCGTCCGACGAGCTAACGCGCTGGGAGCGGTTCGCGATCAAGCGGTTGGGGCGACCGAACGGACGGTCTTTCGAAGTGCGGGCGCTGCCGGATGAGGTCGCGTTCGAGGTGTCAGCGGGGCTCCTTGGCGCGGCAACAGCGGACGAAGTGCGGACAGTGTTCGCGACGGCGCGTGAGGCATTGGAAAGTGATCGAGGGGCGGCATAATTGAGGCGTGGCACTATAGGCGCCGCAAGCGCTTGGTCTCGCTCCACATCGCCCATTCACCCCCATCCCTAGCCCCTTCCCGCACAAGGTGGGAAGGGGTTTACGAAGCGTTTGAAGCCCATAGACTTCAGGGTGGGAGTTGTTTCGCTTCCGCCTCTCGCCGGAAATAAATCGGCGCGTCATAATGGCTTCTCATGCGAACTATCCTCCTGCTCCTTGTGGGTCTTGTGACGATTGTCACAGCCGCGCAAGACCTGTTTCCGCTGCCGCCGCTTGAGACAATCACGGTGGAAAACGCGGCGCAGGTAGAGCAGGTGGCGCAACTAGGGCGCGGTGTTATTCACGCGCTGGCACGGTCAACGGAGGGTGAGCGGCTGGCGGTCGCGACAACGCTCGGCGTGTGGGTGTACGACGAGCCGGACACGGAACCGCGACTGCTAGAAGGGCAAGGCGGCGCGCGAAGCGCTGCCTTTTCGCCCGATGGCGCACAGCTTGCGTCGGGTGGCGAGGACGGGAGCGTGCTTCTGTGGGATGCCAACCATGACGTAGCGCAAATGACGCTTTACAACCATCTTTACCCGGTAACGGCAGTCGCCTTCCGTGAAGATGGCGCGCGGCTCGCCTCCGCGGACATAAGCGGCATTGTGCGCGTCTGGGACGTGGCAAGCGGCGTGGAGCAACTGACGATTCAGGGGACAGGCAATCCGATCAGGGCGACGTTCAGCGAAGATGGCGAACGACTGACCGTTGACGGTGTCGATGCGGTTCAGGTATGGGACGCAAGCCGCGGAACGCTCATCACGACGCTGCCCGGTAGCGAGCCTCAAAGCCCTAACTTACTCGCAACCGCCTTCACGGATGCGACGCTGGACGGTTACAGTACCGGCTTGGTGGATATCGAGTTTGATGAGCGGGGCGAAACGGTGATCGCACGGAACGAATCGGGGCAGGCGATCCGATGGAGCCTGCGAACCGGAATGGTGATCGACATCGAAGAGGGGCAGACGACGGCGATGAGCGAGCCTATAGCGGTCAATCCGAATGGCTCGCTGCGCGCCGTCGGGGGCAATGACAGCACGATTCGCCTGCTAGACACACGCACGGATGCGGAGATTGCCGCGCTGCACGGACATATTCGCGGCGTGAAGTCTGTCGCCTTTAGCCCGGATGGGCGTCTGCTGGCGTCGGGAAGTCTGGACGGCAGCATCCGACTATGGGACGTGGAGACGAGGGACGCGCTCGCCATATTGCAAGCACACACCCTCGGCGTTACGGGCGTCATTTTCAACGACGACGGAACAATGGTCGCGTCAGCGAGTTATGACGGCACGGTGCGTCTCTGGGGAATAGAGAGTAATGAGGATTGAGGGTTGAGGATTGAGTGGAAATCAAAAGTGATGCCACCACGTAAGGGGCGCGGAACGGTTCGGAGTCAAGAGGGCGCACAGCCGTGCGCCCCTACGGCGCCACCTCCAAATGGCTCTACGGGCGGAACGTTTATCCCAAGTTATCGCAATAATATCCCAAACCGAACCGCACGCGACCGGCGGTTAGAAATCTCAGACGGGTAAGTGCGCTGTTGTAAGCCCCTCTTGCTCCGGCGAAAGATACCAAGCTTGTCTACAGCCGCATCCATCACCCAGATTCGGAACAAATGTCGCCCCTACCATAGAACATCCGTGCTATTTTTGAGGCTGTAAACGTACGGTCAACTGTAGCGTTTACGGCAGCTTAACAATGGTGGCAATGGATTTTGCTACCTGAATGCTTGTCCGAGCCTGCACCATTCCAACAGCCGCGTGTGGGCGACCGAGTCAAGCGATGGAATTCCGCGTTTAGCGCCGTGCATCGATAACGTGGCGCTAAGTCTTGGGAGGCACTATGCAACTATCCTTAAAAAACATCGACGCCACAGAAGGACGTGTCGGCGGCTACCTGATCGTGTGGGGCAGCCCGGAGCGGCGCGACTTGCAGGGCGAGTATTTCACACCAGGCACCGAGCTTGGGCTGGACTGGTATGACCGGCGACCGGTGTTGTATCACCACGGGCTGGACGGCAAGCTGAAGGCTGCCGTCATCGGCGTGATCGATACGCTGCATGAGGACGAGGTGGGCGTGTGGGCGGAGGCGCAGCTCGATTTGCGCCAGCGTTACGTCCGCATCGTGCAGCGATTGATCGACAAGGGAACGCTCGGCTGGTCGTCGGGGAGCCTGCCGCATCTGGTGGAAGTGAGCGCCAGCGGGCAGATCAAGCGCTGGCCGATTATCGAGGGCAGCCTGACGCCATCGCCCGCCGAGCCGCGGCGCACCGACGTGCGAACGATCAAGAGCGCCTACGAAGCGATTGGGCTGGACATGAGCCGGTTAGCGCTCTCTGCCGCCGGGGATGACGACACGCCCGACGCGGCTTTTGGCGAATTAGACGACGAAATGGAGACCGCCCTGCGCGTCTTTCGCGACGGGGCGAGCAAAGGAACCCTAATGGATACGACCAATCCGACGACCGAACGCGCCGCGCGCAAGCGACTGCCGGTTGCCAGCGAGCGCGACGCTTTGAAAGGCGGGACGATCAGCGTGGGGAGCGCGTACGACACGCTGGACGCGCTGGATATGCTGCACGGTTACGTCCTGCTGCGCTCGACCAAGAGCTTTCAGGGGGTGAGCGAGCAGTACGCGAACGCACTCGCCCACAAGGTGGGCAAAGCGGGGCTGAGCGCGATCAAAGCCAACGAGCTAAGCTACAGCACGCAGGTGGGCTTTGGCGACGAATGGGTGCCGGAACTGTGGAGCGCGCAAATCTGGCACAAGGCGCGGCAGGAGAACGTCATCCTGCCCTTGTTCCAGAGCATCGAAATGCCGAGCAACCCGTTCTCGCTTCCAATTGAAGGAGCCGACCCCACCGTCTACTACGTGCCGGAGACGACCGACGAAACGCAGCTTGTGCTCGGCAGCGGCAACACCATTCCCGACAGCAAGATCGGGTCGGGCAAGGTGCAGTTGGTGGCAAAGAAGCTGGCGCTGCGGGTCGGGTTTAGCTCGGAACTGGTCGAGGACAGCGTGGTGCCGGTGCTGAACCTGTACCGCGAGCAGGCGATGCGCGCGATTGCCGACAGCATCGACCACGTGCTGCTGAACGGCGACACAACGACCGCCGGGACAGGCAACATCAACAGCGACAGCGGCGCGCCCGCCAGCACCGAGCGCTATCTGGCGCTCAACGGGCTTCGCAAGCTGCCGCTGGTGACGAACAGCGCCAACGCGCAGGACGCCGCCAACGTCGCGCCCACACTGGCGCTGCTGCGCTCGGCACGGTTCAAGATGAGCAACCGTTATGCAGCCAGACCATCCGATTTGGCTTGGATTTGCGATGGTGGGACGTATGCCAAGTTTCTGGCGATGAGCGAGTTCCTGACGATGGACAAGGCGGGTCCGCACGCGACGGCGCAGACCGGGCAGATCGGCTTGATCGACGGCGCGCCGGTGCTGGTGAGCGCGGAAATGCCGCTGACGGAAGCGGACGGCAAGGTGGGCGGCGGCACGAATGACCGAGGGACGGCATTGTGCGTCTATCGTCCCGGCTGGTTCGTGGGCTACCGCCGCCGGATTGCCGTGAGCGTGGACTACCTGCCGTACTACGACAGCTACCAGTTGACGGCGACGGTGCGGCTGGCGTTCGCCTCGTTCGATACGGAGGTGGCAAGCGCGCTGTACAATATCGCGGTGTAAGAACCCCACCCCTAACCCCTCCCCGATTTCGGGGAGGGGGACAGTTGGGTTGATTTGATAGATGGGCGACAAGATAATCTGAAAGGCTAGCTACAGTGCGTGAGCTTGAAAGGGCACATCAACAGTTACATCTTAACGGGATGTTCGGTACCAGAGCAAGAGCACCCCGGCAAGCACGAAGCAGGCTATTCCCAGTATAACCAGATACGTGTTGATCTCGGGGGTTGGGGAGGTCAGAGTGCTTCCGTCCGAGACCTGAACCGTCCACCCAATAGGAGCAAAAGAAATGGCGATCAGCACAATACCGATCAAAATTAGGACGAGCGCTGCGTGGCGAGCCATCACCCTATCCTCTCGTGGTCTTCATTACGGGTTAAGCCCGCGATGCGGACGGTCTCTGCACAACAGATAGTGAGTTAGCGAGAGTATCAGATACTCTCCCGTCTTTCCCTAGTGGCGACGGTTAGTAAATCAACTTGCTCCTATCCGATAGTGTCCAAGACTCAACCTTAACAATTATTCATCTGCATTTTCTTCTTCGTCCTCGTTCTCGTCGCCGCCGTGTCCGCTTCCGCCGTCATCGTCGGCTTCGGGCGTTGTGGCGGGTGGCTGAACTTCCGGTGTCGAAACAGGCGGCTGCGCTTGAGAGGAGGCGTCGTTCTGTGAGTCTTCATCGCTGCCCACTTCGGGCGTTGCCGCGGGCACGGCGATGGGGGACGGCGCGGGCGACGTGTCCAGAACGTCATAGCGCACGAGATAAGTCACCACGCCGAATACACTGGTCGCCAGCCAGAGTGTGAACACCACCCACATCATCCACTTGGCGCTTTTGAACCAGTATTGCTCGGTTTTCCGCTCGCCGCGCGCTTTTGCTCGCGCCACATCGCGATCTTCCTTGAGCATCCGGTAGACGACGTAGGTGGCGAGAAGCTGCGCCGGTATACCGAGCAGCCCGTGAAGCGTGGGCACAAGATAGCGCGCATTTCCCGGCTGACGGGCGATATTTTCGATCACGTCAAAGCGGTAGGCAACCAGCATCAGCACCACAATCAGCAGCCAGTTGACCACCGTGATGGCGACCATCAGCCACTTGTGATGCGGGCGATGCTTGCCGAGGCGGGCGAATACGTAACCGACGATCATGCCGGGAATGAGCAGAAGGAGGTAGGCAACCAGCGTTAGATCGGCGAGGAGACTCGCGCCCGTACCGAGAAATCCCTCAGGTTCCAGATAAAGATTCATTTTTGCGTTCCGAATAAACGTGCCGGGCGATTCGATTATTAAACGTCCGAATCGCCCGCGCAGATGTTCGCGTGGTTCGATTATAGGGCAAAATCGGGGCGAACCCATAACCCCCGTTCTCCCTGTCTCGACGGCAGGGAGAACGGTGATTGGTGGTGAGGTTACTCCGCCAAGGTGACGACGAGGCGTGACAGGGCACTGCCGTCGTCGTTGAGGACACTGGAGACGGAGGCGCTGTCGAACAGGTCGAGCAGCATGAGCGCCTGTTCCGCTTCTCCCATCGAACCGGCAGCGTCGGGAAACATGGCGAGCATCCCCTGCGCTAGCTCCGAAACGGCATCCATGTTCAGATAGCCGATGGTCTCAGCATCCGGCAGCAGGAACTGCTGCGCGGTGACAAAGTTCGGATCGTCGGCAATGCTCTCGCCCGCGGCGTCGAGCGCGAATTCGACCGCCGGACGCGAGCCGAAGGCGAACACGTCATCGCTCAAGCCGATGAGGAAATCGTATTCCGGCGCTTCCAGAGTCGCTTTCGGGAACTCCGGCGGGAAGAAGCCGCGAATGAGACCGGGCAGCACGATCACCCCATCTTCTTCGGTGAACTCAGCTTCATAGGCTTCGAGCGAGCCGAGCAGCTCGTCGTAGATGCTCTGCATCGCCGCGGCGTCGGTCACTTCGATGACGACCGCGGTATCGACGGTGAAATTGTCCTCGTCCTCGCCCGCGGGCAGCACGCGCCCGAAGACGGCGGAATTACCGTTCAGGTACGGGATAACGTCTTCCGTCAGATTTAGCCCGGTGAACCCGGCAAACGCCAGCTCGACGAAGGCGCGGAACTGCGCCGCGTCGATGTTGCGAACAAACGGCGGAATCTCAGCCGACGCGCCGGGCATTGCCGTCGCCTGCTGGATGCCGATCTCAAATGCGACGCCGAACGCATCCAGCGCATAGTCGAGCAGCGTGCCGAACTGGGTGCCCTGAATGAAGAAGGGCGCGTCGGCAGGAATGTTTTCGGTGAAGCTCAGATCAACCGGCTCGAAGCTGGTAGGCGGCACGATCCCGCCGAGCGCGTCGCCCAGCATCGAATAGTCGAAGGCGGTCTGAGCGAAGTCGATGGTCAGCGAGCGCTCGTCGAGCAGGGTCAAGCCGACCGCCTGCATCGGGAAATTCTCGTAAATCGGCATCAACATCTCAAACATGTCCATGCTCTCGGCAGGCATCATGCCGGCGTCGAGCATGGTCTGGAACATCTGCGAAAACGTGTCGCCAACGTTCAGCAGGGCGACGGCGTTGTACAGCGTTTCCGGCAGCAGCGCCGCAGTGGCAGCGAAGTCGGGATTGTCGCCCAACGACTGGAAATCGCCGGTCAGCGCCGGAAGGTCTTCCTGATTCGTAATCAGCGCCACGTCGTCGCCAATGGCGATGATCATGCCGTCTGTAGTCTGGCGCGGGATGTACACCGTGAAGCCCGCCGGATTGTTGCGGCGAACGGTCATGCCGCCGCTCTCCGGGATGAGGTCTTTCATGAAGGCTTCTGCGGCTTCGCGGTCGCGAACGCTGACGGCGATCAGCGCGGGGGCGTCGGTGGCGGTCTGAAGTGCCGCGCCCGACCCCATGCTCTGACCCATCATGCCCATGCCAAACGTCTCTTCCAGCGACAGCACGCCGACGGCGGCTGTGTCACCCAGCCACGGGCGGATGGTGTTCTCGAACGTCGCATCGCTCCCGAAGGCTTCCGCGATTCCCGCGTCGAGCAAGGCTTCGAGCGAGAACGGCGGCACGGTTCCCGGCGGCAAGCCTTCCGCGATCCGGGCGACGAGCGCATCCAGTTCCTCAATCACGGCATCGTCGGTGCGGAACCCGATCAAAACAGGCGTTTCCGCCGGAAAGTACTGCGCCAGCGCCAGAATGTCCTCAAGCGGCGAGGCGACCGCGACCGGCACGACTGTCGCGCCGACCACCAGGGCGAGCAAAACCATTAGCAGGGTACGTCTCATTGTGTTGTCTCTCCTGAATGATGCAATCCAAAGGGCGATGCCCGATCGAACCGGACAGCGTCTACGCTTAGTAATACGAGGATACCACGGTCGAAGTTGTAATCCAGACCCAGATCACGCAACCTTCACAAGGATTGCGCTAAGTCGATCCGAACCGCGAGCCACGGATACACCGCCGTAACGAGGAAACCGAGGAGCGCCGACACGGCTGCCTGAGCGATCACGACGGACGCAAACGGTCTGCCAAGCCCGACGAGCGTCCCCAGCACCAGCGCGACCACTAGCAATCCCACAACCGTCCGCAGGATACGCTGTGATCGAGAACCCGCCGTACTAAAGCGAACCCAGCGACCCTCGACCATCACGCCGATCCCGGCGCCGAAAATCACGCCTGCAATGAGGACATCAAATGGGTCGCCCGCCAGAAAAACGAGCAGAAGTGCTGAGGCAAGCGCTAACAGCAGCACGCGCACGAGCAGCAGCACTCGTGCCCAAAGCCGACGAAGCGTATTCCATTCCTGCCGGACGATGACGAGGGTGAGCAAGCCAATAAGCAACCCCAGCAGAACATCCTGAGGATAGTGGACGCCGACGACCATCCTCGCCCACCCCATCAACGCCACGTACAGCGCCAGCGCGACCCACGCCCAGCGCCACCGTGCCGCCGACGCCAGCACGCCAAGCACCGCCACCGTAATGCCGACATGCCCGCTCGGCAGTCCGTAGGTGCCTTCCGCCAGAAGAACGTACACGCGGTCGGGCGCAAAGATGAAGGGACGCGGGCGCTGGAATGCCAGCTTGAACGCCGCGATGCACACCCCGGAAAGGATGAGCGCCAGCAAAAACTGCTTCGCCAGCCGCTTGTCGACCGACCAGTAGAGCGCCATAAACAGCAGCAAATAGACGATGAAGCCGCCGAGAACGGACAGCGCGATTGCCAGCTTGTCCAGCGCGGGCGAGCTGTGCGCCTGAAGCCAGAGGACGACGTCCAGCCCCGCGCCCGATTCAAGCCCCTGAAACAGCGTCTCCATCCGAGCGGATCTCCAGACTGCCATACACGAGCGAAAGACCGAAATAGTCGGTCAGCAGGTGCGCCGGCGAGCGGTGCCGATCCCGCCCCGGCTTGAAGTCCGCGATTGCCGCTTCGGGCTGCGGCTCGGCGTGAACGTACACGCGCCAGCGAAGCTCTCGGCAGTCCTCGAAGGTCATGGTGAAGTCGCCAGCCTGGTCGCCCGCGCGGTAGCGGCAGGCGAACACGAGCCGCCGACCCCAGTGTTCAAAGTGGATCGCTCGCACGGAAAGATCCCCCTGCTCGACACCCAATGCCTGATAAATAGCTTCCATTCAGCTTACTCTCGATTATCGAAAGGAACCGCTTCATGTATACCATCGCGACGCTCACAGGGCTACGCCGCCACCTGGGACTTGCCGACGCCGACACTGCCGACGACGCGCGGCTGGCGTCGGCGCTGGCGAGCGCGTCGTCCGCCATTGAGCGGGACGCGGGGCGCCGTTTCTGCCCGCGACGCGCTACCCTGCTGCACAGTCTTGGCACCGACCGCACGCTGCTGACATTGGACGACGATCTGCTGACGGCAGAAAGCGTGATCGACGCCGCGGGCGCGCTCCCCACCGACGACCTTTTGCTCCTGCCGAAGCGGGCTGACCAGCCCGCCAGCGTGCTGCAACTCATCAATGGACGGGCGTTCGTGTGGGACGACTCACCCCTCAACGCCGTCGCCGTAACCGGCATCTGGGGCTGGCACACCGCCTGGACGCAGGCATGGGCGAACAGCGCCGACACGGTGGGGAACAACCCACTGTCCGCGAGCGCCACAACCATCAACGTGAGCAACGCCAGCGGCGCGAACGCGGCGGGCGAAACGCCGCGATTTCAACCCGGGCAACTGCTCAAGGTGGGCGATGAATATTTACGGGTTCTCGGCGTCAACACGGGGACAAATCAGTTGACGGTTCAGCGGGGCGTTGTTCCACGGGCGATGGCCCAGGACGAGCAATGGGACATGAAGGGCCTGGCCTTCACCAACTTTCGCATCGTGTTCACGCTCCAGCTCCCGCCCCGCGTGCCCGCGGGCAAAGGGCAACGGTGGTCCCTGATTCTTCCCCGTGGCGACAT
>CALMDI010000026.1 GCA_937864975.1 uncultured Chloroflexota bacterium
ATGTCGGTCGAGCTGATCACCCCCATCGCCCTCGAGGTCGGCCAGCGCTTCGCCATCCGCGAGGGTGGCCGGACCGTCGGCGCCGGCGCCATCGTCACCATCACGGAATAGGGACGACATGGCGAAGCAGCGGATCCGGATCCGCCTCAAGGCCTACGACCACCGACTGCTCGATCAGTCGGCGGCGCAGATCGTCGAGACCGCGCAGCGCACCGGCGCGGTCGACCACTCTGATATTTACCCTGCCTTTCCGGTGGGCGCGGGGAAAATAGCCGCTGGCTACGTCGCGCTCGCGGAACGAATCGCCGGGCAGCGCCGCGTGACTATCGACGGCTACGGCGGCGTGATATGGTCGAATTTCCGCGAGCAGTTGAACGCGGCTTTGGCGCGCATCGGCATTCACGCGACGTGGATCGACGTTTCGGAAGCGCTCCTGCCGGAAGCGGAAATCGATCAGCGCATTGCGCCATTTCTCGGCGATGATGATCCCCTTTTCGGCACGCGCTTTACCGGGCAGCTCGCAGACTTCTTCGATGCCGAAAGCCTGAATACCCTGCAACCGTCCGACCATGCCAGCTTATGCATTCTCTATGGAACTGGCGGGGCGCTCGCCGGTTGGGACAGCCTGCTGGTGTACGTCGATGTGCCCAAAAACGAGATCCAGTTCCGGTCGCGCGCGGGAAGCGTCACCAACCTCGGCGCGTCACGAGCGTTCGACGCAAAGGCGATGTACAAGCGCTGTTATTTCGTCGACTGGATCGCCCTCAACAAACATAAAGCCGAGCTTCT
Organism: uncultured Chloroflexota bacterium; assembly: GCA_937864975.1. Classification (GTDB taxonomy): domain Bacteria; phylum Chloroflexota; class Anaerolineae; order Aggregatilineales; family Phototrophicaceae; genus ZC4RG36. The sequence goes on from CALMDI010000026.1 coordinate 790, forward strand.
ACCGGACATCGACCTGATGGTGGACGAGCAGCGCCCGGACGAGCCGCTGACGATGGCTGGCGCGGACTTCCGCGCCGCGCTCGACCTGATGAGCCGGAATTATTTCCGCGCTCGCCCGTGGTTCGAGCCGGGACCGTGGGGCGGTCAGTGGATCAAGCAGCGTATCCCGCAGCTACCGCAGGATGCGCCGAATTATGCGTGGTCGTTTGAACTCATCACGCCCGAAAATGGGCTGATTTTCGAGAGCGACGATTATCTGCTCGAAGTATCCTTCGACTTCCTGATGTATCGCGCGCATCGCGCGGTGCTGGGTCACGCCGCCGACCGCTTCGGCTGCGAATTTCCGATCCGGTTTGATTTTCTGGATACGTTCGACGGCGGCAACCTGTCGCTTCAATGCCACCCGCGACCCGACTATATCCAGCGCCATTTCGGCGAACTCTTCACGCAGGACGAGACCTACTATATTCTTGACTGCAAACCGGACGCGCATGTCTTTCTGGGCTTCGACGAGCATATCCATCCGCATGAGTTCCGCGCCGCCCTGGAACGAAGCTGCGATGAAGGGGTGGCTGTTGATGTCGATGCGTTCGTCAATCGCCTGCCTGCCCAGCGCCACGACCTGTTTCTGATCCCCAGCGGCACGATTCACTGTTCAGGCATAAACAACCTCGTCCTCGAGATCAGCGCGACGCCGTACATTTTTACCTTCAAAATGTACGACTGGATGCGCCTCGATCTCGAAGGCAAGCCGCGCCCGCTCAATTTGCAGCGCGCCTTCGAGAACCTGAACTTTGAGCGTAAGGGCGAGCGCACGCTGAATGAACTCGTCTCAAAACCGCAGCTGCTCGCGGAAGGCGATGGCTGGAAGCTGATCCACCTACCTACCCATGCCGAACATTTTTATGACCTGCATCGGCTGGAGTTTCAGGATCGCGTGGACGTAGACACCGAGGACTCGGTTCAGGTGATGAGCCTGGTCGAGGGCGAGTCGATCCGGCTGGAAACGTCGGAAGGGCTGAGTCAGCGTTTCTATTTCGCGGAAACCTTTGTCGTTCCCGCCGCTGCCCGGCGTTTTACGCTGATCAACGAGGGGCACGAGGTCGCCAAAGTCGTGAAAAGCTTTGTCAAGAAATGAGCGCAATACGATTCATCCTGGGAATTGACGGCGGCGGCGCCAAATCACAAGCCGCCATCGCGGACGAGCGGGGGCGCGTGCATGGCGTGGGGGCGGCGGTCTGGCGAATTTTGATTCCGTCGGCGCCGAGCGCGCAGCGCAGCATCACCTGGCGAATCTTCGGGCAGATTGTCTTGCCGCTGACGAAGCCCGCCCTCGCCGCGACCGCGATTTTTGCCTTCCTGGGACAGTGGAACAGCTTGCCATCGCCGCTGGTCTTCCTGACGTCGCCGGAGCTTTTTACCGCGCCGCTGCTTCTGAACGCCATTCAGGGATGTACACGACCTCGCTGCCCCTCGTGATGGCGGCATCAGTCATGTCCGTGATTCCTGTTCTCATTGTCTACTCGGCATTTCGGAAGTCCTTTAACCAGGGCATTGCGATGTCGGGACTGAAAGGCTAGTATTCCAGCCCGGCGCTACCCTTTGCCACCTGATGGAAGCTCATGATTAAACACGTTGAATTGACAGATCTCACCCTGCCTGAGTTTGGACTGCCGAGCGTTCAGCCGACGATTCCGGCGGAACTTTACCGCGAACGGCTCAATCGCCTCGTCGCCCGCGCCCGCGAGGAAGGCTGCGACGTATTCGTCGTCTACGGAGACCGCGAGCACTTTCCCAATCTGACGTATCTCACCGGCTATGACCCCCGCTTCGAGGAAGCGCTGCTAATCATTGATCTCGCGCGCCATGGCGCGCAGAAACCGCTGCTGCTCGTGGGCAACGAAGGCTTTGGCTACGTCAATGTCAGCCCGATCAGGAACGATCTTGAGGTCGTACTCTATCAACCGCTGAGTCTGCTCGGTCAGGATCGCAGCCGCAGTCCCTCGCTTGCCGACATTTTGCGCTCCGGCGGCGTCGCGCCCGGCAAGCTCGTCGGCGTCGCCGGCTGGAAATACTTCGACGAGACCGAGTCGTCAACCCCAAGCACGTGGCTGGAAATTCCCGGCTATCTGGTCGATACCCTGCGCGAGATTGCGGGCGGCGCCGGCAATGTTCGTAACGCCGGACACCTGCTCATGCACCCCGCCGGGGGACTGCGCGCGATCAATGAGGTCGAACAACTGGCGGCGTTTGAATTCTCCGCGACGTTCGCTTCGCAATCCGTCCGCAATGTCGTGTTCGGCGTGCGACCCGGCATGACCGAGCTGGAAGTGGGCGAGCTGCTGCGTCTGAACGGACTGCCGCTCTCGGCGCATGTCTTCCTCGCGGCGGGCGCGCGCGCGTCACTCGGCATGGTCAGCCCCAGCCTGCGACGCATCGAACGGGGCGAGCCTTTTACGGTCTGCTGCGCCCTGTGGGGTGGTTTGACCAGCCGCGCGGGCTTCCTTGTCGAACATGCCGGGCAACTGCCGCCGGGCATTGAGGATTACGTGGAGAAGCTGGTCGCGCCCTACTTTCAGGCAGTCGTCGCCTGGTACGAGCAGGTCGGTATTGGCGTTAGCGGCGGCGACCTGTATCGCCTGATCCACGACCGGATTGGCGACGCTTTTTTCGGCGTCGCGCTCAACCCCGGTCACCTGATTCACCTGGACGAGTGGGTGAATTCACCCATCTACAAAGGCTCGACCGAACGGCTTC